>CAJMLD010000118.1 GCA_905214175.1 uncultured bacterium | reverse complement strand
AGCTTCTCGGCAGTGGCGTCGTAGGCGTCCTTGTCGGCCCAGGTGCTGCGCGGGTATGGGGCGCAAAAGCGCACCGCAGGCACCGCCGGGAAGGTCCGCCGAGGCACAGGCCTACTTGGTGGAGACGACCTCCTTGCCACTTGTGACCTCATCCCACTTGGCGAGCGTCGCATCACGGTCGGACCCAAACCTGCTCAGGTCCTCGGTCATGAGCTGCGATGGGTCAAAGTCAAGCTCGAGGCCGGCGACCGTGGGCAGTGCAAGCAGCATCGTGGACTTCTTGTCGATGTCAGCCAAGGCTCGGAGGTTCTCGTCAGACGAGAAGAGCCACTGGATGAAGAGCTTGGCGTCATCGGTGTCGTCCGCGTTGGCAAAGGCCGCAACCCCATCAGGGATGTAGGGCATGCCCTCCTCGGGGTAGACGGTCTCGAGCGTCCCGTCGGCCAAAATGTCATCGAGCGTGTTGTCGATGTAGGTGATGCCAACAGCCGCCTCGCCTGCAGCCACACGTGTGGAGGGATCACTGCCGCGCTTGGTGTAATACGGGATGTTCTCGTTAAGGGCCGTGAGGTACTCCCAGCCCTTGTCCTCCCCCATGGTCTGGAGGATGGTGGCCACGGCCGCATAGTTCGTGCCCGAGACCGCAGGCGAGGACATCATGATCTCGCCCTTGTAGGCGGAACTCGTAAGGTCCGCCCAAGACTCGGGCTTCTCGGAACCGATCTCGTCAAGGATGTCATTGTTCACGATGAAGCCGACGACGGTGGCACCTTTGGAGAACCAGTAGTTGTCCTCCGACTTGAAGCCTTCGGTAAACTCGGAGGCGCGGTCGAAATCGACCCTCTCGAGAAGACCAGAATCCTCCGCGCTCATGAACGAGTCGATTCCACCTCCAAACCAGAGGTCCGCCGCTGGCTTGCCCCCCTCGGCCTTGAGCTTGGAGAGAACCTCACCCGAAGACATCGAGACGTACTCAACGGGAGCACCCACCTCAGAGGTGAACTTATCGAAGAGCGCCTTGTAATTCTCGCTCGTGCAGAGGACCTTGAGCGTCTTCCCCGAGGTGGACGTAAGCCCCTCAGATGACGTGCCGGCCTTGTCCGTCTCGGCGGTCTCCCCCCCGTTGCCCTGCGAACAGCCCGCAAGGCCAAGGAGGCTTGCCGCCCCGGCAATGCGGATGAATCTCCTTCTCGAAACGATGTTACTCATCTTGTCTCCCTCTCTATACGTCGATGGTCTGGTCTATGACAAAAGGTACTGACGCACCCCTTGTGTACCGTTGGTTTGCGGGAGCACGGACGTACACGTGCGATTCCCCCACCCGCAGCTCATAGCGCCAATAGCCGCCGAGGTAGGTGGCATCCCCGATGACGCCCAGGACCCCGCCTTCCTTGCCAAGGGTCACCGCCTCGTCTCGGAAGAATCGCCTTCCGCCTGGCAAGTCGAGTTCGTTTACGTGGCCGAGAAACCTTGCGCAGTAAAGGTCGGCGGGATGGTCGTATGCCTCGCGCGGGGTAGCCACTTGCAGGATCCTGCCCTTGCGCATGATGGCCAACCTGTCCGCGAAGGACATGGCCTCCTCCCGATCGTGTGTGACGAAGACCATCGTCACGCCGAACCGGCGCTGGATTTGGCGCACCTCCTCGCGCATGCGGATACGAAGGTTGGCGTCGAGGTTGCTAAACGGCTCGTCGAGAAGAAGTACCTTGGGTCCCAGCACGAGTGCCCTTGCAAGCGCGACGCGCTGTTGCTGGCCACCCGATATGTCCTGGACACGGCTGGACGAGCATTCCGAAAGCCCTACCGCCTCGAGCATCTCCATCGCCCGTTGGTTGGCCTCGGCGCGCGTGGCGCCAGCAAAGCGCATGCCATAGCCAACGTTTTCCACCACGCTCATGTGGGGGAAGAGCGCGTATGACTGAAACACCGTTGCCGTGGGACGAATTTCCGGCGGCATTCTGGTCACGTCCTGCCCATCGATGACCACCCTGCCGCCATCCGGAGCGAGAAACCCCCCAACCAGGCGGAGCGTCGTTGTCTTTCCACAGCCGGATGCCCCGAGAAGACACATGACTTCGCCCTTTTCGACGCCGAGGCAAAGGTCATCGATGACCTTGTGACTCCCAAAGGACTTGGAGAGGTGGGAAAGCTCGAGAAACATGCTAGCTCCTCCGCTTGACGAGAAGGCGTCCGAAGGCCGCGCTCACAAGGGACGTGATGGCCACCAGTGCGAGCGAGATCATGGCGGCTTCGCCGTACTGTCCGCTGGAGAGGGCATCGAACAGCTCGAATATCGCCGTCTTGTGGCCAGGGACTACGAGGAAGAGGACGGCTGCATAGGCCATCATTGAGCCCGTGAAGCCGTTGATGAGGCTCACGCCAAAGGCGGAGCGAAGGTTGGGGACGAGGATGCCCCAAAGAACCGAGGCATCTGGTGCGCCCAGATCCTTCGCCGCCATGTCAAGCTCGGGGGACACCTGGGCAAGGGCGGCCGTAAAGGCCCTCGTTGAGATGGCGATCTCCTTCGCGGTAAGGACAGCAACGATGATCATGGATGTTCCCACAAGCTCAAGCGGCGGGCGGTTGAATGCAAGGATGTAGCCCAAGCCAAGGCAGATGCCTGGAATCGTATAGGGAAGCGAGGTCAGGAAGTCGAGCAGAAGGCTTCCGGCAACACGGCGCCTATGGACGAAGTAGGCGGCAAGAAGCCCGATCAACGTTGATGCGCCAGCGCTAAGCAGGGCATAAAGGACGCTTCGGCTGATTGCGTCGACGTTGTACTCCATGAGGTGAGTGAGGTTGTCCAAGGTGAGAGGCGCAGACCACCCCATGCCCTTGGTGAACGCGGCATGGACTATCGTCACGTAGACGGCCACGATGGCAGACGAGAAGGTCGCCGTCACAACGTGGGCAAAGACCCCGAGCGCACCCCGAAGCCTGAAGCCCGCCTCGTCGTCGGCCGGCCGGACGGACGCCCCCAAGGACTTCGACGTCACATCGAGGGTCGAGCCGAGCCGACGATACGCGATGAAGGCGACGAAGGAGGCAGCAAAGAGCACGAGGTTAAGCACGGCCGCCGCACCAAGGTCGGAGTAGCCAACGACGCGCACGTAGATCTGGGTAGAGACAGTCTCGAACTTGCCACCGATGACCACAGGAGTGGCGTAGTCGGCAATCGAGCGCACGAAAGTGAGCAGCAGGCACACCGCGATGCCTGGCCTCAAGAGCGGAAGGATGATGTCCGCGAACACGCGACGCATGGGTGCGCCAAGGTCAAGCGCAGCGCTCACGGCGCTCTTGTCAACACGCTCGAGCACGCTGTCAAGCAGAATGACGTTGATGCCGGTGAAGAAGAGCGCCTCCATGGAGACTATGCCCTGCCAGCCATATGGGCTCACGGAAAGGCCAAGGACCCCATGCGTCACGAGCCCCCTTCGGCCAAAGAGCTCGATGTAGGCAAGAGACGCCACAAAAGGAGGGGAGGCCAAGCTCAGCGTGACAAGCCCCGTTACCAAGCCCGCCCAGCCTCGCCGGCCAAACGTAACGACAAGGGCAACTGCCAGCGCAATGGCACACGAGAGAAGGCTTACCAGAACGGCAACGAAGACGCTGTTGAGAAGGGCCCCGGAACTCTGGGCAAGAACCTCGGGCATGTTGGGCGCAGAAGCGGAAAGGGGCAGTGCCTGCCAGACAAACGATCCTACGGGCCAGACGACGAACACGGCGCAAAAGGCAACGAGAGCAACGAGAAGGGCGAAGTCCAGGGCGCTTCCGCACCTACGGCGAATCGTGCTCCTCACGCTACGTCTACCTCCCTCAGGCACGCGAGCATGCGCGAGACGACCTTGTCCCACGACGCATGGGTCACGTCAAAGCTTGGCCGTGGCGCCGCCATTGCGAGGACGATGGCGTCCGCGAGACGCCTCTCGAACGCCGGCAGGCTGCCTGGGTCCGGCGTGTCCACATCGAGCATGGCAGGGGGCTCGACCCATTGCATGGGGTTTCCGGGAAGGATGTCCCCCATGCCCTCCCTCACGCCGGGAAGCGCCGTCATGATGACCTTGTCGCCGCAGGCCAAGGCCTCGATGCCCACAAGGGGCAGCCCCTCGTAGAAGGAGGGCAGCACAAACACATCGCTCGAACGGTAGATTCTCACAAGCTCCTCGGTGGGGACGCGACCCGTCATCCTCACCGGCCAGGCAGTGGCAGCCCCAACCCTCGCGGCTATGCGGTGATAGTCTTGGGAGGCGGGGTCATGGCCGCCTACAAGCACAAGCTCCAGGTTCCTCCCGTCGATTCTGGCTGGGGAGATGAGGTCCAGCGCAGAGAGGAGCGATTCCACGCCCTTCTTGAAGCTGACCTTGCCCACGAAGCAAATCCTGCCAGGCTGCCGAGGGACACTTGGGCCATCCTGGTTGAAGACGCAGGAATTGTAGCCCGTTCCTGTCACATGTACTCGCAGGGGGTCAATCCCGTAGACGCGCACGACCTCCTCGGCTTGAGCGCGATGGAGGCAGAACACCGCATCCGCGTGCCGCATGGCAGAGATGATGCGTGGGCGCTCAAGGTCGTGCGTCGCCATCTGCCTAAGGTCGGTCGAATGGCATATCACGGCAACGGGGATGCCCCGGATGTGCTCGCGCACAACTGAGGAAAGCAGGTACAGGTGATGGCAAAGCACGACGTCGGGGGCAAAGTCCGCAAGGGCGCGCTCGAGTGCAGCAAGGAACGCGGCCTCGAACCGCGCTTCCATGGCAGGGGTGAGGTCGCGGTAGCGCGTGGCGGCATAGGGCATCTCATCTGACATGCCGCACACATGGAACGGCAACTCCGGCGTCATAAAACGCACGGGATACACGGCAGTCCGCCCCGGTAGCGCAGACGTTTGGTCACCATCGTCGATGCCGCAGATCACGGCCGTCTGGAAACCCAACGCAACCTGCGAGGCCACGGTCTGCGCGAGGAAGGTGCCACTGCCTGTGCCATCCGGCTTCTGAGCGCTGACATTGAGGATTCTCAACGATGGCACCTCTCCAAAACCACAGTACGGCCCTAGTTGCGAGAGCATCGAACAAACTTACTTTATGAAATCCTAACAAACTGTTAGTCGTTATTCAAGCTCGAGTATAACCATCGCGCGAAAGCGCCCAGGCATGGGCGATAGAACGGCAGACGAGGGTCGATGGCTGGGGACTCCAGGCAATAGCGGCCTCATTGCACGCATTCTGGACAGGAGCATGCTCTTGGGCACCGGCGTGCCACCACTCCACCCACCAACCAACAGAGGCCGCCCCGGCGTTTGCCGCGGCGGCCTCTGTTAAAACAGCAAGCAGGGGCGCATGCCCCGCTGCCCTACTTCCCCAGCGGGTGCGGACCAGCGGCGCGAACCTCA
>CAJMLD010000117.1 GCA_905214175.1 uncultured bacterium | reverse complement strand
CCTCTTAATGAGACAAAGGGACTGTCCCTTTGTCTCACGGGAACGTCACGGTGATCTGGGTGCCCTTGCCTAGCTCGCTCTTGAGGTCAATCGTCGCGTCATGGAAGGCGGCAGCGTGCTTCACGATGGCAAGCCCCAGACCGGTACCACCCCGCTCCCGGCTGCGGCCCTTGTCCACGCGATAGAAGCGCTCGAAGACCTTGGCCTGGTCCTCCTCGGGAATGCCTATGCCCGTATCGCTCACGCGAACGCAGGGCTTACCATCCTGCGGCAGCACCCACACAAAGACGCTGCCGCCCTTGCGGTTGTAGCGAATGGCATTGGAGACGAGGTTGCCAACCAGCTCGTCAAGCAGGCGCGCGTTGCCCCTAATGGTAGTCGAGACGCCATCGAGCTTGAGCTTCACGCCGGCCTCGCGGGCACGCTGCTCGTAGCGCTGGCATACGTCAGTGGCAACGGAGAGCAGGTCGATGGGCTCAACGCTCCCAAAGAGCTGCCTGTCCCGGGTTCGTTCCGTCTCGTCGAGCTTCGAGAGCGTAAGGATGTCGCTCACCAGGGCAGAGAGGCGCTGGGCGTCGTCGTAGATGCGGCCCGCGAAGTTGGGAATGTCCTCGGGGCGCACAATGCCGTCACGGATAAGCTCGGAGGCGCCGGAGATCGCAGCAATGGGGGTCTTGAGCTCATGCGTCACATTTGCGGTGAACTCCCGGCGCATGTCATCGGCGCTCTGAACCTGGTCCATGCGCTCGAGAAGGTCGTGGTGCTGCTCGTTGAGCCGCGAGACCAGGGGCTCCAGCTCCACATAGGGTGCCTTCGCGTCATCGGACTCCGGGTCAATCTCCAAGATGGGCTTGACCAGCCGGCTTGCTATGACACGGGAGACAAACCACGCGACAACAACCAGGCACACCACCACAATCGCAATAAGTACCAGGTCCTGGCCCACGATGCGACCCACGCTGGAACGGTCAAGCCCCAGACGCACGACGTCGCCGGTGGGAAGGCGCCGCGCATGGTAGAGGCTCACGTATCCCAGGGTGTCAGAGTCCCTGTCGGACTCACCCTCGCCGGTCTGGTATGCCTCGGAGATCTCGGGCCGGTCCGCATGGTTCTCGAGCGAGGCGGCATCGACCTGGGAGTCATAGAGCACCGAACCGTCGGGAGCAACGAGCGTCACGCGCTCCTCGCCAAAGTCCATGGACGAGAGCGCGTCAATCTCCCCTGCCGAACTACCCGCATCATCGACAGCTGTGGCAACCACCGCGCACTCGCGCGAGAGCATGCCCCTCGCGTCATCAAGCGTCGCGGACTGGTAGAACACAGAGAGTGCCACGAGCACCGCGAGGGCAACCACAGAGCACGAGACCGCAAACGAAACGAAGACGCCCCTTCTCAGTGACCGCTGCCCTCGTGCGGTACCGGATTCCTTCTCACCCACGTGCGTCGCCTACCCGCGCATACGGTAGCCAACACCGCGAACGGTCTCGATGAGGTCCGAAGAGTCACCGAGCTTGGCACGAATCTGCTGCACGTGGACGTCAACCGTACGCGATCCTCCGTCAAAGTCCCAGCCCCAGACACGCTGGAGCAGCGTCTCGCGAGAGAAGACGACACCGGGACTTCTCATGAGAAACTCGAGCAGGTCAAACTCGCGCATGGTAAGCGAAAGGGACTTTCCGTCGATGGTTGCCTCACGGCGATCCGGCCAGAGCGTAAGGTTCTCGACGGAGAGCGCCTTGCGCTCGGGCATGTCCGAGGCACGGCCCGCGCGCCTGAGCAGCGCACGCGTGCGGCTCACAAGTTCCATCATGCCGAAGGGCTTGGAAAGGTAGTCGTCGGCGCCGCCATCAAGAGCCCGCACCTTGTCGAGCTCTGAGTCCTTGGCGGTGAGCATCATCACCGGAACGCGGGAGAGCCCCGGCGTATGGCGCACGCGAGCCAGGATGTCGAGGCCATCGGCATCGGGAAGCATGATGTCGAGAAGAACGACGTCTGGCCTCCTCTCGGCGCACATGCGCCTGAATTCCGCATCATCACTACAGCCGAAGGCGTCAAGGCCTGCTTGGCGCAAAGCATAAATTGTGAGTTCGCGAATGTTCTTATCGTCCTCGACGTAGTACACCACGCCCGAGACCGGTGCCGCCTTCTCTGGCATCGTCTTAATCCGTCCCTTCTCTTGTTCCTTCAAACAACGAGTTTAGTCGTCGGTCGGGATGGGGTCGACGCCCTTCTCGGTCACGTGCTCGCCAGTCACGCGGAAGATGGCCCACGAGGCAATGCGCTTGGCAAGGTCGCCAATGCGCTCGAAGTACTTGGCAACCATGAGCACCTCGGGCAGGTAGCGGGCAGAGGACTTGCCCTCGCGAATCTGCTGCACGAGCTTATCCGTCACGTCGCCGTAGATGATGTTCACCTCGGCGTCCTGCTGGATGACCTCCTGCGCAGCGTTGACGTCGGAGTTGCAGAAGGCGTTCACGGCCTTCTCGACCATCTTCGCCGTCGCCTCGGCCATCTCGGTGAACTCGTCGGTGAACTTGGACGTGGCCTTCTCGGGCACCTCCGCTGCCAGGAAGCTCGCGTCGCGGGTCATGCCGTCGATGTGAGAAAGGTCGGAGACGATTCTGAAGGACCCGGTGACAAAGCGCATGTCATCGCCAATGAGGGGCTGCTGCAGAAGCAGGACGTCGAGGCACGAGGACTCGATCGAGTTGCGCAGGCGGTCCTCCGCCTTGCGGCCGCGCACGAGACCCTCCTGCGCGCCCTTGTCGCCAGTGGCTGCAAGGCCGGTCGCGCGAATGTCCGCCGAGCACTTGTCCCTAAAGCGGACGAGAAGGTCCTCGATGTCTTTGAGCTGCGAGGTGAGCTTGGAGCGAGTCTGGATGGTCATTAGCTAAACCTCCCTGAGAGGTATTCCTGGGTACGGGTCTCGCGCGGGTTCGAGAAGAGCTCTGCCGTAGGAGCCTCCTCAATGAGCTGTCCGAGGTAGAAGAAAGCGGTCTTGTCGGCCACGCGCGTTGCCTGCTGCATGTTGTGGGTAACCACGACGACGGTATGGTCACGCGAGAGCTCGACCATGAGCTCCTCCACCATCGAGGTTGAGATGGGGTCGAGGGCACTCGTGGGCTCGTCCATGAGGAGGACGTCGGGGCTCGTCGCCAGGGCGCGTGCAATGCAGAGGCGCTGCTGCTGGCCGCCGGAAAGGCCAAGTCCACTCTGGTTGAGCTTGTCCTTGACCTCATCCCAGAGGGCGGCGCGAGTGAGACAGCGCTCCACGATCTGATCAGCCTCGTCGCGCGAGAGACGCTTCATGCGCGCGGGACCGTACAGGATGTTCTCGCGGATGCTCATAGGGAACGGGTTGGGGTGCTGGAACACCATGCCCACATGCACGCGAAGCGCGTTGGGGTCGGTCTTGAAGATGTCGGTGCCCTTGAACTCGACCAGGCCCTCGGCGCGGACGCCCTCAACAAAGTCGCACATGCGGTTGAACGTGCGCAGGAGCGTCGACTTGCCACAGCCCGAAGGCCCAATGAAGGCCGTAGCTCGGTGCTCGGGGATATCCAGCGAGACGTCCTTGAGCGCCTGGAAGTCTGTGTACCAGAGGTTGAAGTGCTTCACGGAGATGACGGGAGAGACGTCCGCCACGCTCCTGTGCTCCGTTTGCGTGAACTCTTTCTCCATCATCAGCTCCATTAACCAAAGCGTCCGGACAGGTAGTCGGCAAGCCGCTGGTCATTGGGTGACGAGAAGATCTGCTTGGTCGTCCCCGTCTCGACCATGGTGCCAACATAGAAGAACGCGGTGCGGTCTGAGACGCGGGTGGCTTGCTCCATGTTGTGCGTCACGATGATGCAGCAGATGCCCGAGGAGGCGATGGACCTGATTGTCTCCTCGATGGAGTACGTGGAGATGGGGTCGAGTGCCGAGCACGGCTCGTCGAAGAGCACGACGTCCGGCTTCATGGCAAGCGTGCGCGCGATGCAGAGACGCTGCTGCTGGCCGCCAGAAAGGCCAAAGCCGCTCTGGTCCAGCTTGTCCTTCACCTCATCCCAAAGGGCAGCCTGGCGCAGGGAGGTCTCCACCAGCTCGTCGCCCTCCGCACGATTCTTGATGCGGCCGTGCCGCTTGGGCGCGAAGAGGATGTTCTCGCGAATGGACTTCCGGAATGGCGTGGGCTGCTGGAACACCATGCCAATGGACTTGCGCAGTTCGAAGAGGTTCTCCTCGGGGGTGTTCACATCATGTTCGTGGTAGTTAATCTCGCCCTCCACCACGCAGCGCGGGATCTCGCGGTTCATGAGGTTGAGGCAGCGCAGGTAGGTAGACTTGCCGCAACCCGAGGGGCCGATAAGAGCGGTCACCTGGCCAGCGTCAAAGGAGAGCGACGTTGGGTGCAGTGCCTCGTGCGTGTAGTCGTACTTGACCGTGACGTTCTTGGTGTAGAGGAGGGCGCTACCCTCGCCCGGAGTGGGTGTCATTGTCTCGTCCTCCGTCATTCGCTCGTCATCTTCTTGGCAAGCGCCTTGCCCAGGACGCGAGCGAGGATGTTGAAGAGCAGCACGCAGATGATAAGGACGGCTGCGGTGCCCCACACGATCTCGTCGTTGCCGGGGGTGGGCTCCATCTTGAGCTTCCAGATGTGGACGGCCAGTGTCTCCGCGGGCCTGAAGATGTTCCAGGGGTTGCGCGGGCTCGAGAGGTTGGCGCTCGCAAAGTTGATGTTCACAGCGGCCGAGCCGGAGGTGAAGATCAGGGCGGCCGCCTCGCCAAACACGCGGCCGGCGGAGATAACGATGCCCGTCACGATGGCCGGCATGGCTGCCGGCAGCAGTACGTGGCGCGTGGTCTCCCAGCGGGTGAGGCCCATGGCAAGGGCGGCGTCACGCTGGGAACGCGGGACGTCCTGGAGCGCCTGCTGGATCACGCGGACGAGGATGGGGATGTTGAACATGGTAAGGGCCATGGCTCCCGCGAGGATGGATATGCCCCAGCCGAGCGTCACCACAAAGAAGAGCGAGCCAAACATGCCAACGACGATCGAGGGAAGGCTCGAGAGCGTCTCGATTGCGGTGCTCGCGGCCTTGGTCACCCAGTTGTCGGGCGCGTACTCCACGAGGAAGATGGCTCCGCCCAGCGAGATGGGCACGCTGATAAGGAGCGTAATGACGAGCATGTAGAACGAGTCGAAGATCTCGGAGGAGATGCCGGGGTTCTCGTCCGCAAGGGGTGATGTGGTGAGGAAGCCCGGTGACAGGGCCTTTCCGAGTCCCTTGAAGAGGATGAAGCCCACGAGCGAGGCGAGCAGAAGAAGGCATTGCGCTTGGCTTTACCCGGAGCGAACACAAAACCCTCGACGACGATATGACGGCAAACCAAGTTGCCTTTCCGCTCGGGCTGCTGCAACGGGTACGTACGGCTGACAAACGGACCGCCCATGGCATCGCCCGTCATCATCCACAAGCCACGGTAGAAACCGCAGCCATCGGTCAATACGCTTTC
>CAJMLD010000116.1 GCA_905214175.1 uncultured bacterium | reverse complement strand
AACTGCGACGGGTCTGGCCCTCGCCCGTCGGCTAAGGTAGTCCCCCGGAACACTGCACAGGGGAGGAAACATGCCAGTCGCCGCCACAAGGCCGCTCATCGGAATCACGTCAAGGCCTCGGGAGGACCACGAGAACCCAAATTGGACCATGACCGATGACCACTACGCCGCATCGGTGGCGGATGCGGGAGGTCTCCCGGTGGCCCTCCCCTTCACCATCCCCTTTGGCTTTGACGCAACGGACCTTGTCCCTGACATCGTGCGCCGCTTTGACGGCATCCTCTTCACGGGCGGCGGCGACATTGCCGACAGCTCCTTTAGCGGCCATGCCTACGCGCCAGAAAGCCACTCGCAAATCTCGCTCACCTGCCCCGCGCGCGACGCCTTCGAGTGGGCACTCATGCGCGCGTGCTGGGATGCCGATGTGCCGGTGCTAGGCATCTGCCGCGGCATGCAGGTCATGAACGTGACCCTTGGCGGCACGCTTGTGCGCGACATCAAGGACTACCCCACCGAGACCATCCTCCACGCACGCGGCGACTCCCCGGACTCCCCCGTCCACCACGTGCGCATATCCGAAACGAGCCGCCTGGCTCAGGTCCTGGGGTTCACCTCGGGCGAGGTCAACTCGCTGCATCACGAGGCCATCTACACGCAGGCGCCCGAGGGACACGTTGTGGCGTGGGCCGAGGACGGCACCCCGGAGGGCCTGGAGTTTAACGAGAAGACCTTCTTCCTGGGGGTGCAGTGGCACCCCGAGAAGCTCCGCACCCAGCCGCATCTCTTCGAGGCGTTCGTTGACGCCGCACGCGAGCACGGCGCTGCCGAACGCGCTGCGCGGGTGCCCTCACTGTAGTGAAGACCATTGCCGCGCGCTCGCCCGCGGCTACGGACGCACTCCCTCGAAGTACCCGCGACGCGGGAAGAGCTCGCGTGCCCTGGGGAAGAGCTCCGAACATGTGGCCATGAAGTAATCGTCCGTCATAGACGAGATGAAGTCCACCACCGTGAGGTCTGGGTCCGTCTCCCAATCATACGTACGACCATAGGGCGCGAGGTGACGGCCAAGAGGCTCGATGTGGTGACGGAAGATAGCTACCGACTCGTCACCCGCACGGAGAGCTGCAAGCTCGTGCTCGTACAGCAGCGAGAAGAGCTCGGAGACACCGCGCGAGAAGTCCCCGTTGACCTCCGAGGCACCGTAAATCTTCTCGTAGTTCTCTCGCTTGGCACGGCGCATCTCGGCAAAGCCCTCCTCGCTCATCTCGATGCGCGGCTTGCCCAGGCTGTTCTCGACCACGTCAGCGACGAAGGCCCCCAGTGCCCAGGCGTTGTATGCCCCGCCAAGACCATCGTCGAAGCTCTTCTCGGTGCAGAGACCAGCGCGGATGGCGTCCTGGCGGTCCTTGCCCACGTAGGCGATGATGTCCGAGACGCGCACCACGCAGCCCTCAAGCGTCATGGGGCGCAGGTGCGCAATAGCTGGGCCACCCTTCTCCCAGCACTCCTCCACCCCGCGGTCAAACTCATCGAAGCCAGCGAGGTTGCTTGTCTCGAAAACCTGCTGCTCGAACTCGCCGTTGTGGCAGATTACCCCGTCGAGGGTCTGGAGCGCGAGGTTCCTGCCGTAGGTGACATCGAGCACGCGCACACTTTGCACGTTGTGCGCAAAGAAGCGGCCGGTGCGGGCATGGTAGACATCGTTCAGGAAGCGCTCGCCAGCATGTCCAAAGGGCGTATGGCCCATGTCATGGCCCAAGGCAATGGCCTCGATGAGGTCCAGGTTCAAGCCAAGCGCGGCGCCAATGTCTTTGGCCACACGTGCGACGAGCTGCACGTGCAAACCGCGGCGCGCAAGGTCATCGTCTGCGCGGAACGAGAAGACCTGGGTCTTACCGGCCAGGCGGTTGTACGCAGACATGTGCATAATCTTCTCGGCGTCACGCACAAATGCGGGACGCAAGACGCTCTCCTGGTCGCGCTCGGTCGTCTCGCGACGAAGCGCGGCGGTGTTGGGCGTGGCGTATGGCGAGAGGGACCCGCTTGCTCGGCGGTCTGCGACGGCCTGCTGCGCCTTGGTCGAGAGTTGCCCCGTGAGGTGGGGCGCAAGTTTGTTGATGACTTCCATGGCTGCCTCCTGCGAGATGTTGATCGAGGCAGATTCTAGCAAGGGAGCGCGACACAAATATTGCGTTGAGGCGGGGCACCGGGGCTCGTTCTTCTCGGCAGCGGGCGGCGCCAGGTTGACGCCACAGCGGGGGTTTCGTACGCACTTGCTTGCGGGAACGCGCCTTGTGGCGCCAGAACGGCGCCACAGCAGCGATTTCGTACGCACTTACTGCAAAAAGCGGCCCTGTGGCGCCAAAGCGGCACCACAGGGCCAGTTCCTGCAACTTCCAGTACCTCGCACGTGCGAGAAACCCCTACCCCACGACGAGGCAGCCCATGTTGAGACGGTGCGTCCACTCGCCGATGACGTTCTCCATGCCGCAGCGGGTAAAGACGCCGCCAAACTTCCCGTTGAAGAGGAAGAGCCCCTCCATGTTGCTCATCTCGGGAGCGGCAAGCGGATCCTCGCCGGGCTTGAGCATGCCCCCGCGCATGGTGGGCGTGCGGTACTGCGGCGCATACGCCTGCACCACGCCGCCACTCTTCGCGCACGCAGAAAGCGCGTCGTCCCACTCCTCCTGCGTCTTGCAGTCAAGGCCGGCCACTACGCCCACGGCATTGTAGCCACCTGCGGGCTTTACAATCCAACGGTCCTTCTCGGCATAAGGCGAGAGGTCCGAATCTGCATTAAGCAGCACCGTCTCGGGGACGTGCGCGTCGACAAACGCGCGCTCCTCGGGCGTGAGGATGCCGTCCACCGCATCGGAGCGCATGATCGCGAAGACGGTCTTCGTGGCGCACGGCCAGGTCCGGTAGCCGCCGATGACGCAGGCAAGGCCACGGCGCGCGGCTTCCGCCAGCGCATCGGCACCCGGGCAGGGCTTCTCGGCAATCTCGGACGTAACGGCGCGACGATACACGCAGGACACGGGACCGCCAGGCGCCATCAGGTGGTCGGCGCCACCGAAGCGCTCGATGCGCAGATCGCGAATATCGCAGAACTGGGCGTAGAAGCCGCGGTCGGAAAGACGCCAGAGGAAGTCCTCGAGCTCGTCGGTCGAGGCGCTCTCGGAATAGTCCACGATGCACAGGGACGGGTGGGTGACGGCGCTGTCGAAGCGATCGGCATTTGCCCAGCTGGTGTACGTTTCCCTGATTGCGTCAATGGCCTCATTGACCAGGTCATACGTCTTGATCGCGGGGTGCTTCTCGGCAAATCTGCGGTAGGTCTGCGTGGCCTGGATGGCCCGGGTCACCTCGACGGTCGTGGTCATGCCGGCCGAACCGTCGGTGTTGAGCTCGCAGAACTGGTAGTCGCCGGTCTCCTCGTTGAAAAAGACATCCACACGAGCGATGGGGATCATTTGCTCGTAGCCCGTGGGGATAAGCGTGAGCGCCTCGAGCTCCGGGGAAAAGTGGAAAAGAGCACGAAACTCGGGGTTGCGCAGATACTCCGCCGTGATCTTGTCCATGATGCGACCCATGGTCTCGGCCGCGTTGCGCAGGATCTCAATCTGGGCTGCGTCGAAGATCTTGGGCGTCATGGCCCAAGAGACGGGCCCACCATGGTAGAGCGCGTGAGTGGTGAGCAGGTAACGGTCGCCGGCCTCCCTGCTCTCTACGTCACCGGCAAGCTCGCGCGCCGTCGAGAGAAACTCTTCCTCGAGCTCGCGTCCATGAAGGCTAGTCATATAGGTCACTTCCTGGTCACCGCAGCCGCTGGGCGACAATTCGGCGAACGTCATTAATCTTTCTGTAAGTAGCTGCCCGATTGTAGACGCTCCAAAACAGCATCATTGATTCTGCACACTGCGTGTCAAAACTGTGCACATGTCAAACGCACGCGGATGACCCCTGCAAGAGAAGCTACCCAGCGGCGCACGTAGCCTACGGACGACTCATGAAGTGCATACCCTTCTCCGGGTACACCGTAAGGCCGAGCTTCTCCTGCAGCGCAATGGACGCCTGGTTGTCAGGCCACACCTCTCCCCACGGTACCAGGCCGCGATCGAGCTGCTCGTTGATCTTCGCGGACTCGAGCGCGGTTGCCCACCCACGACGACGCTGCTCGGGAAAGACCTCCAGCATGCCAATGGCACCCTCGGGATGCTCGCCGATAAACGCGCAGAGACGTCCTGCCTCAAAGCCTCCCAGCACAAGTCCGTGGGCGAGAATGTCCTCCAACTCGCCAGGAGCCAGGTACTCTGGGTGCGAGTAGTGTGAGGCCACAAGCTCGGCATACGCTGGCGTGAGCGTGCGGATGTCGAGCGAGGGGTCGACGTCCAGGCGGTCCTTCTTCTCGTAGATGACCATGTTGCAGGGAGCGTCCTCGGTAAGGCCAAGGTCGCGGCGCACGTCGTGCACGGACGTGGAGCCAAGGACACACACCAGGTTGCGCGAGGCAAAGACGTCGAGCGCCTCGCGCATGGCCTTTCGGGAGGTCCCCCACACAAAGGTCCCGTGCCGCGGTACCTCCAGCACGCACGCGCCCTTCTTTGCGACAAGGACCTCGCCAATCCCGCGGCGCGCGCACTCGAGGATGGGAAACGCCTCGCGCGGGCCGTCCGAGAGAAGCTCTATCGCCCGTGCGCGCCGGGTCTCTGCGGGCTCCGCCAGCGCACGCATGATGTAGGCCAGGCGCTCCGCGATGATTGCGGACCCGTCGGCGTTGGGATGCTCGTAGCCATCCGCCATGAGGACGGGACTTGCCTGCAGAAGGCGCGAGCCCTCAACCAGGTGCATGCCCGGGTTGGCTGCCACGGCAGTACGGATGAGGTCCGGTACGGCGGAAAAGCAGCTACCCCTATGAGTGGGGTGCGTCTCGTCCAGGTGCCAGAGGGGCGTGAGGGTCCAGATGGATGCCTCGGGCCAGGCCTCGGCGACCTCGAAGAGGCTCGTGCGGATATCGCGAGAGATGCGCATCTCCTGGCAGGGCTCGTAGCGGTAATTCTCGCCCAGCTCCACCACCACAGCCGCAGGGGACGCCTCGTCGGCAAGGCCCACGGTCGAGCCCGGCAGGAAGACCTGGCCGCCGATGCCCTGGTTGAGCACGTCCATGTTGAGTTGAGTGGCGAGAAGTGCCGGCCAGTTGTGAGCCGGGTCGCCGGACACGAACCCCTGGGCGATGGAGTCTCCAATCACCAGCAGCTGGTCGCGGGCATCAACGGGCTCGATGGTGTTGCCGTCGCCCACCACATGGCGCAGGGAACAGCTCGTAAGGCAGGGCAGCCACACGCGCACGTGATGGTGGCGGCCCATGCCGGGAAGGCGCTGCAGGTTGGTCTCGGGTGCCTCGTTGGGGTCGTCAAGCGCGAACTCCACGCGCGTGACGCCGTCGCTGCCCTCCTCGGGAAGCACACAGGGAAGGTGCCTTCCGTCAACGTCGCACGAGAAGCCGTCAAGGGGGCCGT
>CAJMLD010000115.1 GCA_905214175.1 uncultured bacterium | reverse complement strand
GGGGAGGAGCTTTCCTCAACCTATCAGAGCACTGTCTGTGACGACCCTCTCGCACTCTCGCGTGAGGAACTGGCCGAGCGCTTTCTCGAACGTCTGGAGGAGGCGCGCCAGGACGACCTCCGTCGCCAGCAGACCACGGTGGGGCCACACCGCGACGACGTGGTCTTTGCCATCGACGGGCGAGATGCGCGAAGCTTTGGCTCTCAGGGGCAACAGCGCTCCATTGTGCTTGCCCTCAAGATGGCCGAGGTGCTTGTCTCGGAGGACGTTACCGGATCGCGTCCCCTGCTGCTTCTGGACGACGTGATGTCGGAGCTGGACGAGACGCGCAGGCAGTCTGTGATTGAGTTTGCACAGAGCGGCATCCAGACGGTGGTCACTACCACTAACCTTGGGTACTTCTCGGACGAACTCCTTGGTCGCTCGAAGGTGGTGGAGTTTGGTGAGTGAGGACTACGAAGGCATATCATCGCTGCTCAAGGGTATGTTCTCAAACCCCGAAGCACGCCGCTCCATGAGTGCCAACCAGCGTGCGGCATACGTGTGGCACAACGTGAATGGCGACGTGGAACGTGCCCACACCACGGGCGTCTTTCTCAAGGAACCGCACGTGAAAGGCGCGGCACCCATACTTGGCGTCTACGTGGACTCGCGCATGCGCGCCGTGGACTTTAGGGCCAACCGCGAGGTCTACCGGGCACGCCTCTCGATGGGCGGGCTCGAGGTCTCCGAGATCGAGTTCATCGTCTCCCAGTACGGACACGGTGCAGCTCCGCGCAAGGAGCGTGCAACAGGTGCCCCTGGCGCCCCGATGCCCAAGACACCGCTGCCGGAACTTACCGGAAGCGAGCAGAACACTGTCGAGAAGCTTGCAGAATCCGTACCGGAATCTCTCAGAGAGAGCGTCTACAAGGCCATGAGCCTGTCGTTTAGGCGAGAAAAGAGCAGAGACACGAAAGATGAGACTTCTCGTCCCTAGCATGCCTCTCCGCGTCGCTGATGCGCAGGGATTCTGTTTTAGACTCCCCGAATTCTTGTGTGCCGAGAAGAAAAGTGCCCATGGAGTACACTTGACTCTGTATCTTGCTCAGCTCTGAGGGGAGTCACGTGGCAAACAAGAACGACAACTCGTATGACGCGAGCGAAATCAAGGTCCTCGAGGGCCTTGAGGCCGTGCGCAAGCGTCCTGGCATGTACATTGGCACCACCTCATCCGCCGGCCTGCACCACCTGGTGTGGGAGATTGTCGACAACTCCGTCGACGAGGCCATGGCGGGCTTCTGCACTAAGATCAAGGTAACGGTCCATCCGGACAACTCCGTAACCGTGGAGGACAACGGCCGAGGCATCCCCGTTGCCAAGCACCCCCAGAAGAAGATCTCCACCCTCGAGGTCGTCCTCACCATCCTCCACGCCGGCGGCAAGTTCGACAACCAGGCCTACAAGGTCTCCGGTGGTCTGCACGGCGTTGGCGTCTCGGTGGTAAACGCCCTTTCAAAGAAGATGGTTGTCCAGGTCAAGCGTGACGGCGGCATCTACGAGATGCAGTTTGCGCGCGGCAAGACCACCGAGAAGCTCAAGGAACTCGGCAAGACCAAGACAACCGGCACTACCATCACCTTCTGGCCCGATGACACCATCTTCGAGACGACGGTCTACGACTACGACACCCTGCATGACCGCCTCCAGGAGACGGCGTTTCTCAACAAGAACCTCAAGATCATTCTCACCGACGAGCGAGAGCTCACGCCCCGCGTGGACGAGTTTTGCTACTCGGGCGGAATCATCGACTTTGTGAAGTACCTCAATGGCTGGAACGGCCAGAAGTATGAGAAGGAAGTTCTCCCTGGTCTCTCGAAGCCCATCTACATCGAGGGCAAGTCCGACCCGGATGCGCCCTTCTCGCAGATGGGTGAGGTCGAGGTGGCCATGCAGTGGAACACCACCTACTCCGAGCACACCCTCTCCTTTGCGAACGACATTTTCACCGAGGAGGGTGGCATGCACCTCGAGGGCTTTAGGACTGCCCTCACCAAGGCCGTGAACGACTACGGTCATCGCCAGAACATCATCAAGGAGAAGGACCCCAACCTCACAGGCGACGACATCCGCGAGGGCCTTACGGCTGTTGTCTCGGTCAAGCTCCCCGACCCGCAGTTCGAGGGCCAGACCAAGGCGAAGCTTGGTAGCTCCTACATGCGCACGCTCACCAACCGCATCGTGAGCCAGGGCATGGCGGAGTACCTCGAGGAGCACCCCAACCAGGCCAAGGAGATCCTGAAGAAGGCATCCCAGGCCGCCAAGGGCCGCCTCGCCGCGCAAAAGGCCCGTCAGGCCACGCGCCGCAAGGGCCTTCTCGAGAGCGCGAGCCTGCCCGGCAAGCTTGCCGACTGCTCCGTCCGTGACCCCGAGATGACCGAGCTCTTCATCGTCGAGGGCGATTCCGCAGGTGGCTCGGCCAAGATGGCCCGCGACCGCTCCATCCAGGCAGTGCTCCCCCTGCGCGGAAAGATTCTCAACGTCGAGCGAGTGCAGGAGCACCGCGCCCTCTCGAGCGACACCATCACTTCGCTTATCACCGCCATTGGCACGGGTGTCGACCAGGAGTTCGACATCAACAAGGCGCGCTACCACAAGATCGTCATCATGACCGATGCCGATGTCGACGGCGCCCACATCCGCATCCTGCTCCTCACCTTCTTCTACCGCTATATGAAGCCCATGATCGAGGCGGGCTACGTCTACGTGGCGCAGCCGCCCCTCTACCAGCTCAAGCCAAAGGGCAAGAAGCACGGCAAGTACATCTACACCGATGAGGAGCTTGCCGTGGAGGCCAAGAAGTTCGAGGACTCCACCAAGTACACCGTCCAGCGCTACAAGGGCCTGGGCGAGATGGACCCCGAGCAGCTCTGGTCGACCACCATGGAGCCCAAAAACCGCATCCTTCTCCAGGTGACCATCGATGACGCCATGGCGGCCGAGCGCGCCGTCTCTGACCTCATGGGAACCCAGGTCGAGAAGCGCAAGGACTTCATCCAGACGCACGCCAAAGACGTGCGCTTCCTCGACATCTAAGGCCCGCAGGGCGCTACAAGCGAGACATGAGAAAGGCAACTCGTGGCAGACGATAACAACAGGAACCACGGTCCCGCCGACGACGAGGACGACCTCGAGAACGGCGTGGGCCCAGACGAGGGCGACGAGCTCGAGGACGATGACGAGTCTGAGGACGAGGACTACAACACCGCCGAGGATGACGACACGGATGACGACGAGGACGACTCCGATTCCGAGGATGTAGGCCATCTCGCCGGCGCGGACCTCGACCATACGATCTCTGATGAGGCAGGCACCCGCCTTGACCTCACCGACATCCACGGCGGCACGCTCAAGCCCACCGACATGGCTACCGAGATGAAGCAGTCCTTCCTCGAGTACTCGATGTCGGTCATCGTGGCGCGCGCCCTGCCGGACGTGCGCGACGGCCTGAAGCCCGTTCACAGGCGCATTCTCTACGCCATGAACGAGGCGGGCATCACACCCAACAAGCCCCACAAGAAGTCGGCCTGGACGGTCGGCGAGGTCATGGGTAAGTACCACCCCCATGGCGACGCCGCCATCTATGACTCGATGGTCCGCATGGCACAGGACTTCTCGATGCGCCTGCCCCTCATCGATGGCCATGGCAACTTTGGCTCCATTGACGGCGACCCCCCGGCGGCCATGCGTTACACCGAGAGCCGCCTTACCCGTGCAGCCATGGAGATGCTCGCCGACCTCAACAAGGAGACCGTCGACCTCCAGCCCAACTACGACGAGTCGCTCACCGAGCCTGCCGTTCTCCCGTCAAGGTTCCCCAACCTCCTCGTGAACGGTTCCTCGGGCATCGCCGTTGGCATGGCAACCAACGTGCCGCCCCACAACCTTCGCGAGGTTGCGGCAGCCGTGAACATGCTCATCGACAACCCCGATGCTACGACCGACGAGCTCATGACCGTGCTTCCCGGGCCTGACTTCCCCACGGGTGGCGTCATCATGGGCACCGATGGCATCCGCGACACCTACGAGACCGGGCGCGGCTGCATCACCGTGCGTGCCAAGGTCCACGTTGAGCAGGTCAAGAACGGCCGCCAGCGCCTGGTGGTCACCGAGATTCCCTACGCCGTCAACAAGGGCCTTCTCCAGGAGAAGATTGCCCAGGCGGTCAACGAGAAGAAGATCGAGGGCATCTCGGACATGCGCGACGAGTCCAACCGCAAGGGCATGCGCATTGTCATTGACCTCAAGCAGGGCGCCGTCCCGCAGGTGGTGCTCAACAACCTCTACAAGAAGACTGCGCTGCAGTCCAACTTCAACGCCATTGACATTGCCCTGGTAGACGGCGTGCCTCGCACGCTTACGCTGCGCGAGATGCTGCAGTACTACATCAACCACCAGATTGACGTGGTGACCAGGCGCACCCAGTTCGACCTCGACAAGGCGCTGAAGGACGTGCACATTAAGGAGGGTCTGCTCATCGCCGTCGACAACATCGACGAGATCGTGCACATCATTCGCTCCTCCGAGACCGAGGCCGAGGCAAAGCACCGCATGAACGAGCGCTTTGGCCTGGACGACCCGCAGTGCGACGCCATTCTCGCCATGCGCCTGCGCAAGCTCACCGGACTGGCCCGTGAGCAGCTTGCCGCCGAGATCGACGAGCTTCACAAGCTCATTGACTACTACCGCGATCTTCTCGCCCACCGCGAGAAGATCCTGGGCGTCATCAAGGACGAGCTCGGCCAGATTGTGGAGCGCTTTGCCGACAAGCGCCGTACCAGCATCTCCTCCCAGGAGGCGCAGGACCTCGACGTCGAGGACCTTATCGCCGAGGAGGACATGGTGGTCACTGTCACCCACTCCGGTTATATCAAGCGCCTGCCCGTTGCCACCTATCGCTCGCAGCGTCGTGGTGGTAAGGGTGTCCAGGGTCTCTCGCTGAAGGACAATGACTTTGTCGAGGATCTCTTTGTGGCGTCGACCCACGACTACGTGATGTTCTTCACCAACTTTGGGCGCGTCTACCGTCTGAAGGTTCACGAGCTGCCCATCGGCAGCCGTCAGGCGCGCGGGTCGGCCATTGTGAACGTGCTCTCGCTCTCCGAGGGCGAGCACCCCACGGCCGTGATTACCTGCCGCGACTTCCCTGCCGACGACTATCTCATGTTTGCCACCAAGAACGGCATGGTGAAGAAGACGGCCATGTCGGAGTACGACCGCACCCGTCGCGATGGCCTGATTGCCATCAACCTCAAGTCCGGCGACGAGCTGGTCAACGTGAGGCGCGTGCGCGCGGGCGACAAGGTCATCCTGGTGACCACCGACGGCAAGGGCATCCTCTTTGACGAGTCCGACGTGCGTGCCATGGGCAGGGATACCTCCGGCGTGCGCGGCATCACCCTCAAGGGTGGAGCCTCCATGCTGGGCATGGAGATCACCAACGGCAACGGTGACCTGTTCGTAATTACCGAGAACGGCTACGGCAAGCGCACCCCGGTGGCCGACTACCCCGAGCACAAG
>CAJMLD010000114.1 GCA_905214175.1 uncultured bacterium | reverse complement strand
GACACCAAGGAGCTTGAGCCGGCGGCGGCCGAGTCCTGGGAGTCCAACGACGACGCGACCCAGTGGACCTTCCACATCCGCAAGGACTGCAAGTTCCACAACGGTGACACCGTGAAGGCAGAGGACTTCAAGCGCGGCTTTGAGCGCATCTGCGACCCAATGATGAAGACCCCCTCGGACGTTGCCTACCACCTCGACCCCGTTAAGGGCGCCAAGGAGATGCAGGCGGGCGAGGCCGACGAGATCTCCGGCGTCACCTGTCCCGACGACAACACGCTCGTCTTCGAGCTCACCACCCCTATGTCCGAGTGGCCGCTCGTCTGCGCCCACCAGGCGCTCGTGCCTGTCCCTAAGGCGGCACGAGACGATCCCGACAGCTTCCTCGTTGCCCCCATCGGCAATGGCCCCTTCCAGATGGATGGCACCTGGGTCTCCGGCCAGTACATCAACGTCAAGAAGTTCGACGGCTACTATGGCACCCCCGCCAAGCTCGATGCCGTGAACTTCTCCATCCAGAAGGACCCGGACACCGCCTTCAAGGAGTTCCAGGCCGGCAACATCGACTTCTGCTCCGTGCCCTCCGGCCGTCTTGCCGAGGTCGAGCAGCAGTATGGCACCTCTGACGACGGCTATACCGTGACCCCCAAGAAGCAGGTCCTTACTGGTGCCGAGGCCTCAACCTACTGGCTCATCTGCGAGATGGGCGACGAGAACATTGGTAAGAAGGAGGTTCGCCAGGCACTCAGCCTTGCCATCAACCGCCAGAACATCTGCGATACCCTCTTTGAGGGCTCCCGTAAGCCTGCCACAAGCTGCTTCCCGCCGCTTATCGATGACTCCTCTGATTCCACGTGGGAGTACTGCGACTACGACCCCGAGAAGGCCAAGGAGATTCTTGATAGCGCTGGCTACACCGCAGACGCGGACGGCAAGCGTAACCTCACGGTGAAGCTCTCCTACAACTCCGGTGGCGGTCACGAGGACATCATGTCCATTATCCAGGGCGACTTTGAGGCCATCGGCGTGACCGTTCAGCAGAACTCCCAGGAGTGGGCTGCCTACCTCACCGCGCTCGATGACGGTGGCTTCCAGCTTGGTCGTATGGGCTGGATCGCCGACTACCCCAACATGGACAACTTCCTGTACCCCAACTTCTACAGCACCTCGTCGAACAACTACGGCAAGTACTCCAACCCTGAGTTCGACAAGCTGGTCGAGGACGCCCGCAAGGTCACCGACGAGGAGGAGCGCAAGTCCGAGTATCGCAAGGCCTGCAAGCTCCTGGGCGAGGACATGCCGGTCATCCCCATCATGTTCTACGCGCACGACCACATTGGCTCCGAGAGGATTCAGAGCCTGTACTACGACCCGGCAGGCATTGCCCACCTAGGCGAGGCTAGCGTCCAGGCCTAGTCCCCACGAGTTCGTGCGGGGCATCGGGTTTCCGGTGTCCCGCCCTGTCTTTATATCGGCATCTATTGGCTCGTCCCATGTGGCGGCAGGGGAGTGACCATGGGAAAATACATCATCAAGCGCGTTTTGCAGTTCATCCCGGTGTTCTTGGGAGTCACACTGATTCTGTTCTCCCTCGAGAACATTGTTCCGGGAGACCCAATCAGGCTGATTGCCGGCGACAAGAAGCTCGACCCCGTCACCGAGAACAACCTGCGCGCCTCGTTCCACCTCATCGAGACGAACGATGATGGCACGATCAAGTACGACGAGAACGGCAACACCATCGAAACCCCCATGTGGGAGAGGTATTTCCTCTACGTTGGTGGCCTTCTCCACGGGGACCTTGGCGTGAGCTACCAGAAGTCTGGCCAGTCGGTCTCGAGCATTCTGGCAGACAAGTACCCCTACACCGTGAGGCTTGCCATTGTGGCAATCATCATGGAGGCGGTGCTCGGCATAGGTGCCGGCATAGTGAGCGCACTCAAACGCTACTCATTCTGGGACATATTTGTCACGTTCCTCTCGGCCCTGTTTGTCTCCATGCCTGCATTCTGGTTAGGTATGCTCTTACAGCTGTTCTTTGGCGTGTTCCTCAAGGACGCCACTGGCGGCGCCTTCTATTTGCCAATATCTGGCGCTGGTGGCCCGTATGCCGAGTTCCAAGACTGGGTGTACTACATACTCCCCGCGTTCACCCTGGCTGCAATCTCGATGGCATACACGGCCCGCATCATGCGCTCCCAGCTGCTTGAGGTCATGAACCAGGACTACATCCGCACGGCAAAGGCCAAGGGGCTCTCTCGCAAGGACATCGTCATTCACCACGCCCTCAAGAACGCGCTTATCCCCGTGGTCACCTACATTGGCATGGACTTTGGCGGCCTTCTTGCTGGTGCCATCCTCACCGAGACGGTCTTCAACTGGCCGGGCGTTGGATACGAGACCTATCGCGCCATCACCCAGCGCGACTGGCCGCTGGTGCTTGGATCGGTGACGGTCATCGTTGTTGTGGTCATGGTCATCAACCTGATTGTCGACGTGAGCTACGCCTTCCTTGACCCGCGCATCCGCTTTGGCGCACCCAAGAACGAGAGGTAGGCAGGCATGGCTGAAAACATCACACAGACGCCAGAGAAGGGCAATGACGAGAACACCCTCGGAATCTTCTCCGCAAAGGCTGCCGCCGCTGCCGCCAACGCACAGACCTCGTCTCGCACCATGTGGGGAGACGCCTGGAAGAGGCTGAAGCGCAACAAGCTGGCCATGATCGGCATGATCTGGATTGGCTTTGTCATCGTTGTCGCCCTGACGGCAGACCTTTGGGTTCCCGGCACGCTTGGCAACCCAACCGAGACCGATTCGGCAACCATGGCGCAGAACTCCAGGCTCGCACCGTCCCCTGAGCATCCCTTTGGCACCGACACGCTGGGGCGTGACGTCCTCTGCCGCGTTATCTACGGTTCGAGGATCTCGCTTGCCGTCGGCGTTCTTGCAACTGCCATCTCGACCGTGCTGGGCCTCATCATGGGTGCACTTGCCGCCTATTACGGTGGCATTTGGGACACCGTCATCATGAGGCTGGCCGACATCTTCTTAGCCTTCCCGTACACGCTCTTTGTCATCGCAATGCTTGCGGTCATTGGACCGGGCATCCAGAACGTGTTTATCGCCATCGGCATCCTGGGCTGGCCGTCCATCGCCCGCGTGTTCCGTTCGGCCATCCTCACTGTCAAGGAGAACGACTACGTTGACGCGGCGCGTGCGATGGGTGCCTCCGACGCGCGTATCATCGCCCGCCACATCTTCCCCAACTCCGTGGCAGTCATCGTGGTCTACGCCACGATGAACATCGGCTCCGCAATCCTTACCGAGGCTGCCCTGTCCTTCCTGGGCATGGGAGTCCAGGCACCCAACCCCTCTTGGGGCATCATGATTCAGGACGGCGCAACCTACCTGGCCACCCAGCCCTGGCTCATGATTATGCCCGGTCTCGCGATTCTCACCACGGTGCTCGCCTTCACCCTTCTGGGCGACGGTCTGCGCGATGCCCTCGACGTCAAGATGAAGGATGCATAAGTCATGTTCAAGAAGAAGACCAGGGTGCAGATGCACCTCAAGGACCAGCCCGTTCCTGAGGGCGAGCACCTTCTCGAGGTCGATGACCTCAAGATGTACTTCCACACGCAGGATGGCGTGGTCAAGGCCGTCGATGGGGTCTCCTACACCCTCGACCGCGGCGAGACGCTCGGCGTGGTGGGGGAGTCTGGCTCCGGCAAGTCCGTCACGCACCTCACCATCATGGGCCTCATCGACATGCCCCCGGGACGCATCGAGGGCGGTGACGTGCGCTACCGTGGCCAGTCTCTGCTCAAGATGAGCGAAGAGCAGATGCAGGACATCCGCGGCAACGACATCGCGATGATCTTCCAGGATCCTATGACCTCTCTCAACCCGGTCTACACCATTGGCCGTCAGCTGGGTGAGGGCCTGCGCCTGCACCGCGGCTACTCAAAGGAAGAGGCGCTCAAGCGCGCGGTCGAGCTTCTCGACATGGTGGGCATTCCCAACCCCGAGCAGCGCGTGAAGGACTACCCGCACCAGTTCTCGGGCGGCATGCGCCAGCGCGTCATGATTGCCATGGCCCTTGCCTGTGACCCTGACATCCTCATCGCGGACGAACCCACCACGGCCCTCGACGTGACCATCCAGGCGCAGATCATCGAGCTCATGCGTGAGATGCAGAAGAAGAACGGCAACGCCATCGTGATGATCACCCACGACCTGGGCGTCGTTGCCGACGTTGCCGACAAGATCATGGTCATGTACGCGGGTCACCCCGTGGAGTTTGGCCCTGCCGAGGAGGTCTTCTATAACTCCACGCACCCCTATACCTGGGGCCTCATCCGTTCGATCCCTGACCCCGTCATGACCGAAAAGCACCCGCTCACGCCCATCAAGGGCAACCCACCCTCGCTCGTGAGGCTTCCCACCGGCTGTGCCTTCTCGCCGCGTTGCCCGTATGCCACGGACAAGTGCCGCACCGAGCGCCCCGGACGCATCGAGGTTGGACCCAATCACTACTCGTGCTGCCACTATGCGCTTGACAAGGACTTTGTTGCCAAGAACGCTCCCAAGACGAGTAGGAGTGCGGGCGCGGCATCCGCGCAGGCCGAGAAGGGAGGCGAGGCCTAATGGCAGAGCCCCTTCTCAAGGTCGAGCACCTCACCAAGGAGTTCCCGGTAGATTCGAGCGTCTTCTCGCGCGAGAAGCGCAAGGTCTCCGCCGTAAGTGACGTGAGCTTCGAGATCTACCCCGGCCAGACCCTTGGCCTGGTTGGCGAGTCCGGCTGCGGCAAGTCCACCACCGGTCGCTGCATCATGCGCCTCATCGAGCCCACCTCCGGCAAGATCACCTTCGATGGCAAAGACGTCACGAAGATGAACCGCAGGGAGCTCAAGTCCATGCGCCGAGAAATGCAGTACATCTTCCAGGATCCCTATGCGAGCCTCAATCCGCGCATGACCATCGGCGAGATTGTCTCTGAGCCGCTCGTCATCCACAACTTGATGCCCGACAAAGTCGAGCGCATAAAGTACGTGGCGTCCCTTCTCGACATGGTGGGGTTGAACCCCGAGCACATCAACCGCTACCCGCACGAGTTCTCGGGCGGTCAGCGCCAGCGCGTGGGCATCGCGCGCGCATTTGCCCTAAAGCCAAAGCTCATCATTTGCGACGAGCCGGTCTCGGCGCTCGACGTCTCCATTCAGGCGCAGGTCCTGAACCTCCTGGCCGACCTTCAGCAGGAGTTTGGAACGGCGTATCTCTTCATTGCGCACGACCTCTCGGTGGTCCAGCACGTCTCAGACCACGTGGCCGTGATGTATCTGGGCAACCTCATGGAGTACGCGGACTGGAAGGAACTCTACGAGAAGCCCTGCCACCCTTACACGCAGTCGCTCCTCTCGGCCGTGCCGGTGCCCGACCCCGACATCCAGCACTCGCGCAAGCGCATCATACTTGCCGGCGACCCGCCTTCGCCCATCGATCCGCCTTCCGGATGCCGCTTCCACACGCGCTGCCCGCTTGCCACGGAGAAGTGCGCCAAGGAGCATCCGGACTTCCGCGACCTTGGCGGGGGACACTTCTGCGCCTGCCACTACGGTCAGC
>CAJMLD010000113.1 GCA_905214175.1 uncultured bacterium | reverse complement strand
GGGTACGATCGACCGATACTCGGACCACCCCCATTAAACTGCCACCAACCGCAATAACGTGCCACAGCGCGGTAGATGAAGTGCCAATGAGGGTAGCAGGCAGCGTTGGAGGGCAATGGTGCGCGCCTGCGTGGCTAGTTATTACGGTTGGAGGCAGTTTTTCGGCAGTATCCCAAGTAGCTCTGCCCCTGTCGGCCGAGGAACCCCAGGTAGTCGATTTGCGATAAGCCTTGTATCACATCAAGGATTCAATGCAAACTGCCACCAACCGTCATTTCGTAAAACTAACCCCGCCCCCTCGGTTCTTGAGCGGACTCCCAGAATCGACCATGCACTATCTCAGACAGATTCCAGCGAGAGCAACAAAGACCGCAAAAGAACGAGAGGGCGGGGCAAGAAAAAACGGAGCCGCGATAATTCCCTACAGGAGCCTCAGCGAGACCTCCTTGAGCTGCGCGCCCGTGACCTCGGACGGCGCGGCGCTCATGAGGTCGGAGCCGCTCGCCGTCTTGGGGAACGCCATGACCTCGCGGATGTTGTCCGCACCCGCAAGCAGCATGCACACGCGATCCAGGCCCAGCGCAAAGCCGCCCATGGGAGGCGCACCAAACTCGAGGGCATTCATGAGGAAGCCAAACTGCGCCTTGGCTCGCTCCGGCGTGAAGCCCAGCTTCTCGAGGATCTTCTCCTGCAGCTTGGCGTCGTGGATACGCATGCCGCCACCGCCGGCCTCGTAGCCGTCCATGACAAAGTCATAGGTGTGCGAGCCCATAGCCAGCGGGTCTGTGTCGAGAAGGTCGATCTGGTCCTCGTCGGGCTGCGTGAAGGGCTGGTGCTCGGAGTCCAGGCACTTGCGGTCCTCGTCCCAGTGGAACAGCGGGAAGTTCACAACCCAGAGGAAGTCGTGGCCCTCGCGCGGCACCTCGAGCTCGTTTGCCATGTGGCTACGCATGCCGCCCAGAATCTCGTCGGCGTGCAGGCGGCTCTCAACGGCAAACATCACAAGGTCGCCGGGCTCGACGTCCATCTCGGCGCGAAGCGCGGACATCTCCTCGTCCGAGAAGAACTTGACGATGGGGCTGGTCACCGAGCCGTCCTCGCGGAAGGCAATGTACGCCAGGCCCTTGGCACCAAACTCGGAGGCAACGTCGGCCAGGCGGTCAATGCGCGCACGGGGCCACTTGCCGGCACCCTTGGCGTTGATGGCCTTGACGTACTGGCCCTCGGTTGCAGCGGCGGTGGCGAAGAGCTTGAACTTGGATGTCGAGAAGATCGGCGTCACGTCGTGGAGCTCCATGCCGTAGCGGGTATCGGGCTTGTCGGTGCCGTAGGTGTCCATGGCATCCCAGTACTGGATGCGGCGGAGCGGCAGCTCAAGCTTCACGCCCATCTTGCCAAAGGCCTCGGCAAGCACGTGCTCGAGCGCGCCCATAACGTCGTCCTGGGTGACGAAGCTCATCTCGACGTCCACCTGGGTGAACTCGGGCTGGCGGTCCTTGCGCAGGTCCTCGTCGCGGAAGCACTTGGCCACCTGGTAGTAGCGCTCGACGCCACCCACCATGAGGAGCTCCTTCAGGAGCTGCGGGGACTGCGGCAGCGCGTAGAAGTGACCCGGCTGCATGCGGCTGGGGACCAGGAAGTCGCGGGCACCCTCGGGCGTGGACTTGAAGAGCGAGGGGGTCTCGACCTCCATGAAGTCGGAGCCGTGGAAGGCCTCGCGCAGGGCAAAGGTGAAGTCGCTGCGAAGCTTGAGGTTGGACATCATCTTGGGACGGCGCAGGTCGAGGTAACGGTAGCGCAGGCGCACGTCCTCGGCGGTATCGACGTGGTCCTCAATCTGGAACGGGGGCGTCTTGGACGTGTTGAGCACCACGATCTTGGTCACGTAGACCTCAATGGCGCCCGTGGCCAGCTTGTCGTTGTTCTGGCCCTCGGGACGCTCGCGCACGGTGCCGCTCACCATGATCGGCCACTCGGAACGGATGGTCTCGGCCTCGTGGAAGGTGGCCTCGTCGCAGACCTCGGGGTCAAACTCGAGCTGGGTCACGCCGGCGCGATCGCGAAGGTCGACAAAGATCAGGCCACCGTGGTCGCGACGGTGCCACACCCAGCCGGTAAGCGTGACCTCCTCGCCGATGTTCGACTCGCGCAGCTCGCCGCAGGTGTGCGTGTGCATGCTATAGGACATATGGTTCCTCTCGCCTCTTCCGCCCCGTGCCGTGCGGGCGGACCAACAGATGACGGCGCGCCGACGTAGACCGCGGCGGCACGCGCAATTGGCCATGGTAAACCAAACGAGGGCAGACGCCCACCAACATGCACGGCCGCAACCGTGCCTTAACGGAAAGCCCGCATCGGACGAGAAAGCCAGAGGCCGAGAAGCCCAAAGACCAATCGCCGGAACGCCTCACCTACAGTGTGACGAGAAGCTCGCTCTTCTCGCGATTGTAGGCACTCCCCAGGACGTCCGTGCAGAGGTCCTGTGCCCAGGCGGGCGTCACCAAGGGCAGCTTGCTCGTTGCGGCAAGGTCATCGGTGTAGTCCGCGAGGAAATACGTAGTCTCGTCTGCGGGGTCAATGTGGGTGACCAGAGGCTTCATGCCGTAGGAGGCCACACGGCACGTGCCTTCGGCATCGCGTTCGAGCCGTACGCGCGCCATGCCGCCGACCATGTTCTGCGGAGCGTCCATGCCGCTCACGAAGTTGCCCACCGACCAGTAGCAGACCATCGTGTGGCCGTCGGCGCCAGTCATGGCCTCGACGGGGCCCATCACGTGCGGGTGGTTGCCCAAGACCACGTCGACGCCGCACTCGAGGAAGAGGTCCGCCCAACGCCGCTGCTCGCTGTCTGGCTCGGTGACGTTCTCGCTCCCCCAGTGCGAACACACCACCACCATGTCCGCCTCCTCGCGTGCCCGCTTGCAGTCCTCGCGCACGCGGTCCTCGTCCAGCAGGGCAACGGCTCCCTTGGGGTCCGCATAGCCGTTAAGGCCGTAGGTGTAGTTGAGCACGGCCACGCGGAAGCCGTCCTTCTCGTACACAAAGATCTTGTCGTCTGGCACCGGCTCGTCTGCCAGGGGATCCATGCAGCCAACAACCGCGACCTCGGGGTGAGCCGTGCGCCAGAACTCCAGCTCGGCGTGTATGCCGTCATAGCCGCGGTCCATGGTGTGGTTGCTGGCGCGCAGCACCACATCAAATCCCGCGTTTGCCTCGGCGTCGCCCACCTCCTGGGGACCGTTGAAGACGGGGTAGCCCGAAAGCCCCATCTGCGTGCCGCCCAGAATGGTCTCCTGGTCGAGAATGGCCAGGTCGCAGACAGCAACCTCGTCACTCACGTTGGCAAAGAGGTCCGAGAAGACATAGGAGCCATCCGCCGTGCGACCGGAGGAGTAGACAGAGGGGTGGAGAAGGACGTCGCCCACCATGCAGATGTCGATGGTCGTGGGGGCCGCGGCGTCGGCGTCACTGTCCGCGGCCGCCACCTGGACCTGGGGCTCCTGGGGGCCGGAGCCACCGTGAGCCCAAACGGGCGTTTGCATGGTCCAGGCACCGTAGGCAAAGCCCAGCGCAATCACGATGCCGGCAAGTACAGAAAGCGCAAGGCGCAGCCCGTCGTGGTCATGCGAGCTGCCGGCAGAGCGGTCAACGTAGTCATAGCTGGTGCGCTGAGAGGAACGCTGGTACACGGGCAGCGGCGCTACGGCACGTGGCGCGGCCTTCTCGTCCGCGCCTGGAACCTCGCGGGAGTCATGTTGCGTTGGCTTCTCGGACACGTCCATCACTCCTTGGCGCCAAACCTCATCCGGGTAAGCGCGACAACGGGGCCGCGCTGCTGGGATTTGCGTGACGTTATGGCCAGCGCGCGGCGGGCGCGCACGTTTGCGTGTACGCTCGTTTGGCTAGCCAATGTTCATCTTACGCAAGCGCGTCCGCGCCGCACAGCGTTACGGGAAACGGTTCTGCCAGCGGGCGCAGTGGGAGTGATGGGGATGCCCTACCAGACCGCAGTCTTCGACCTCGACGGCACACTGCTCAACACGCTCGACGACCTCTACGAGGCTGTCAACCACTCGCTCACCGCATACAAGCTGCCCGAGCGCAGCCTCGCCGAGGTGCGCCTCTTCACCGGCAACGGCATCCGCCGCCTCATCGACCTCTCGGTGCCCGAGGGCACGCCAGAAGACCTCGCCGACAAGGTCTTCGACGAGTTCAAGGCCTACTACGACAAGCACAAGCTCGACACCACGCGCCCCTACACGGGCATGTCCGAGGTCATCGACGACCTCCGCGCGGCGGGTATTGCCTGCGCCGTGGTCTCAAACAAGGCCGATTTTGCCGTGCAGGGCATCATCGACCACTTCTACCCCGGCAAGTTCGACTACGTGATGGGCGAGAGGGCCGGCATCAGGCGCAAGCCCAACCGCGACATGATCGACGTCATCCTGCGCGACCTGGGGAGAAGCGTGGACGGCATGGTCTACGTGGGCGACTCCGAGGTCGACATCGAGACGGCCAGGAACTGCGGGTGCCCGTGCCTGTCCTGCTCGTGGGGCTTCCGCGACAGGGACTGGCTCGTCGAGCACGGCGCCACCACCATCGTGGACACGCCCGCCGAGCTGGAGGCCAAGATTCTGGCGTAAGACGGCGCCCCGGCTTGCGGAGCGGCGCCGTTCGGCCCGGTTCCGGCGCCTACGCGCGGGCCGGCTGCTTGCGGTGATGCTCGAGGTAGTACGTAAGCGTGAGCACCCGCCGCGCGGCAAGTGACATGCCCGCGGGGTCAAGTGTCGCCTTTGTCAGCATGGCCTTGGTTGTGGGAAGCGTGTCCAGCGCGGCCAGATACTCCTCGCTCCAGTACGAGAGGAGCACCTTCCGGAGTGCCGCGGCAGTCCGCTGGTAGCAGCCGCTACCCTGGCGAATGCCCTCGCGCATCACGTACTCCATGATGAATTCCACGAGGTTCGCGTCGTCCATCCCCAGAAATCCACCGCGCTGCCAGTCCGCCAGGATGTGGTCGATGATGACTACATGGTCAAGCAGCTTGGCCTCGACGTCTGCGTTCATACCTGCCATGAGCGAGCCCTCGCGCACCACGCGGTACTCGTAGAGCTTCTCGGACGAAAGCGCCACGCGAAAGGCACGCGGGTACACCGCAAAGGCAAAGACCTGGTCCTCGCCAAAGCGCACTCCCTCGTCAAAGCGCAGGCCGCCCTGGGCAAGAAACTCGCGCCTCACGGCCATGCGCCAGGCAAAGGGTCGAGAGTTCTCACGGAACATGAGGTCTGAGCTGTAGCCCTCGAAGATGGCATCGCGAGGCGAGAGCACACGGGCAATCCAAGGGGCACGCGCGTCGGGCGGGCAGAGCGTGGCACCAAAGGTAAGCACGTCAGCCTTCGTCTGGTCCAGAAGGCGCACCATCTCGGCGCAGGCCTGGGGATGGAAGCGGTCGTCTGCGTCGAGAAAGCACACATACTCGGTAGTAGCGGCATCCATTCCGGCATTTCTCGCCGACGAGAGCCCGCCATTGGGCTTGTCGACCACCCGAATGCGGGGGTCGCGGCGCTCCCATCGGGCAAGCACCGCGCGAGAGCCGTCGGTGGAGCCGTCGTTCACGCAGATGATG
>CAJMLD010000112.1 GCA_905214175.1 uncultured bacterium | reverse complement strand
AGATTGTGGGCGAGATCGAGGACGAGTTCGACCCCGACAACAAGTACCTCACCAAGCTCTCGGACCGCGAGTGGCTTGTTGACGGTCGTTTCTCGCTGGATGACGCCATCGACCTGGGCTGGCCCGTGGAAGACAACGAGGAGTACGAGACCATCGCCGGCTTCATCACCGACATGGCCGACAAGCTCCCGCATCCCGGTGACGTCATAACCAAGGACGGCTACACCTTCCGCGTGCAGTCCATGCGCGGCCGCCGCGTGGCCATGCTGCGCGTGACGGCTCCCGAGCCCAAGGAAGAGGAAGAGCCTGCGGCAGACAGCCAGGTCGAGGCATCCGATGACGAGAAGGGCAAGGCACCCGAAAAGAATGAGGCCCCCTCGGCTGCCACCGAACCCGTCGAGAAGCCCGCTCCTGCTACGTCGCCCCAGTCTCGCGTAGCCAAATTGCGTGAAAAGTCGCAACATAAGGGCGACCCAGGCGAATCGGGGGCCGAAGAAGGGGAACAAGGCGCCTAAGGGCAGCGTTCGACCGTGTTCCGGTTGGGCTCTGTTCTGCGCGTTGCCGCCCAGCGCGCGCCGTCCGGCCATGCGCCGGGGGCTCAGTCTGGGTTTTAACTACAATGGAACCTAGACTAGACCGCCTGTCCGCACTCGCGGGCGCAGTAGAAGGGGAGCCGCACGATGGCCCAGCTCGTGGAAATCAAGAAGGTCACGGTAGGGCCGAGGGACCTCGACGCCCTCGTGGAGATGGCGCCCGATGCCCCGCTCATGACCAGCGAGGACATTGAGGCAACGGCGCGCGTCTTCCATCTCATGCCCGAGATTGCCGACCACGTGTGCCTGGGCGATGCGGGCAGTCGCTTCCGCGACGCGATGGGTCACACCGAGCTTGCGCATCTTCTCGAGCACATGACGGTCGAGCTTCTCGCACGCACCAATATCGCCGGAGACATCACCTGCGGCCGCACGTATCCCGTGCCTGGCAACGAACGCGCCTTTGACGTGGTGTTTCCGTGCCCAGATGACGTCCTGGTGACCTCGGCCCTTTCGAGCGCCGCCTGGATCATGGAGTGGGCGTACACCGGTGGCGGCGAGCCCGATGTCGATGCCATTGTCGACGGCATCGTTGGGCTGGTGCAGAGTGTTTCCGGGCCCGTTGACAACAGCGATGACGTCGCCGAGCAGGACGAGCCTGCCGAAGAGGACACCCAGGACCAGGAACCGGTCGAGGGGGCTCCGCTTGCCGAGGAGACGGCGCCAGCCGAGAAGCCTGCTGCTGTGGCCGCTGATGCCCCCGCAAGCCCCGGGTCCACGCTCGTCTCGCCGTCCCCGGTGCCCGCGCCCAGCGCGTCCGCCCAGGATGACGAACTCGACGAGCCGGACGACGTTGCCGCCGAGGTCCAGTCCGCGCCCGCAGAACCGGACGCCCACCCGCAGGACCAGGGTGACTGGGACATGGACAACATGCCGCGCCCCCGTCCGGTGAGGTAGCTCGCCCCAGAAGGTATTCCCGCTCGTGCCACTTGTTGGCCGAACTTGTGGTTGGAAGCAAGAGGGTCGCATCTGCGTCCCAAAACGACAGGAGGATGTCATGAGCAAGACCGCTAGTTTCATCCTTGGCAGCGTCTTTGGTGCTGCCGCAGGCGTCGTTGCCGGCATGATGCTGGCTCCTCGCCCCGGTGCGGAGAGCCGCGCCATGGCCGCTGACGCCATGAATGATGCGTGGGACTCTGCCGTTGACACCTACGAGCGCGGTGCACGCAGCGTTTCGGACCGTCTGGGCGACGTTCGCCCCGGTGTCGACGCCAAGACCGACGAGCTTCGCGCAAAGGTCGACCTCGCCCGCGAGCGCATGGACCAGCTCCGCGACTCGCTTTCCGAGGCTGTCTCCAGCACGTCCGCGCAGGTCTCGGATGCCGTGAACACGGTGACCGACCGCGTTTCGAGCATGGCCGGCGACGCCGCCGCCGCAAACGAGTCGGCTGCCCAGTCCGTGCACGTCGAGGTTGTCGACAACGCCGAGAAGCCCGCAGAGTAGATCGGCCGTCTCGCCAGAACTTATGCGAGAGCGACGCATGGGTGCGCAACGTGGCGGGGTGCCCGAGGGTGCCCCGCTAGCTTGTTTGGGACCCGTTCGTAGTGCGGCCGGCTGTCGCGCCGCACCGGCATGCAGGCGGCAGGGGGAGCGATACCGTGACCAAGATCAGCGATTTGCAGGGTAAGAAAGTCTTTATCGCCAAGAAGGCCAGGCCCAAGAAGCCCAAGAAGGGCGAGAAGGCACCTGAGGGCGAGCAGAGCGGCGTGCGCCTCTCCAAGCTCGGCAAGATTCACATGGCCGTGTTCACGCCTGACGGCCGCTCCATGGTGGGCTACCTGGTGGCTCGCCCGGACGTGGCCGGCATGGTCAAGCGCGAAGATGTCTTTGTGGCATATGACTCGCTGGCCGCCTGCGAGAAGGGCTTCCGCGTGGTGGACGAGGCAAACGCCTTTGACGACAAGGCGCGCGCTCGTCTGGGCGTGGACTGGGACTCCTGCATCATGTGGACCGGCATGGACGCGCGCACCGAGTCCGGCCGCGAGCTGGGCTACGTGGGTGACGCCGAGTTCGACGATGCCACGGGTAAGGTGACAAAGTTCCTGGTGGGTGACGGTGGCATGGCCACTGCGCTGGTAGGTTCGGTCGAGATTCCCCCCAGCATGCTCGTGGGGTACTCCAAGGGCCGCATGATCGTGAAGGACGAGGCCTCCAAGCTGGAGCTCAACGGCGGCCTTGCCGCCAAGGCGGGTGAGGCCACGGCAAAGGCAAAGATCCGCGGCGCCGAGTTTGGCGAGAAGGCCGGAAAAGCCACCAGCGAGGCCGTTGACAAGGGGTCGTTTGCCCTGGGCAAGGCTCTCGGCAAGGCAAAGCGCGCCATAGACGATGCCCGCGCCGAGGACGAGGAGGAGCGCGCCCGCGAGAAGGCCGAAGAGCTGCGCGCCACTGCCGAAAAGAACCAGCTTCCCGCCACCGAGGCGGCCGACGTGCGCGTGTCCGAGCCCACGGCAACGCTGAAGGCCGGAGCCAAAGAGCGCGCGGCTGCGTCTTCTCGCCCCACGACCTACGCCGTGAAGAAGCCCGCCGCTAGTACCGCACCCAAGGCCAAGCCCGCCGCCGCAGCCACCAAGGCCAAGAAGCCGGCAGCCGGCCACAGCGCCGGGGATGATGCGGCCCGCGCCCTGGGTCGCGGACTTGGAAGCATGGGCAAGATGTTCGGCTCGTTCAAGGACGAGTTCGACAAGGCAAGCAAGTAGTCATTGGGCCACCTGCGGCGGCGTTGCTCGCCCGGGTGCCCAGGGGGAAGGGGAGAGTACCACATGAGCGTAGAGGAATTCTTCGACCGCGTGATCTCGGTGAAGCTGCCGGAGGACCGGGAGTCGCTGGACATCATCGACCAGACGCTGCTTCCGGGCACGGTGAAGCGCATCAACCTCCACACCAAGGAGGAGCTCTGGGAGGCCATCAAGCAGCTGCGCCTCCGCGGTGCACCTGCCATTGGCGTGGCAGCTGCCGAGGGCCTCGCGGTCCTCGCCAACAAGATTGATACCACGGACCAGCAGGAGTTCTATCGCCAGTTCAAGGAGATTGCGGACTACCTCGCAACCTCCCGTCCTACGGCCGTCAACCTCTTCTGGGCGCTCAACCGGATGGACGCGTTCTGCCGCGACCACCTTGACCTGCCGGTGGATCAGCTCAAGCAGGAGCTCTTCGAGGAGTCGCTGCGCATCCGCGAGGAGGACGTGCAGATTAGCCGCAACATCGGCGCCATTGGCTTCAAGATCATGCAGCAGGTGAGAAAGCCGGGCCAGCCCGTGGGCATCCTCACCCACTGCAACGCCGGCACGCTGGCCACCGCCAAGTACGGCACTGCCACGGCGCCCATGTACACGGCGCTCGAGCAGGGCTGGGCCGGTACCGACATGCACGTCTACTGCGACGAGACCCGCCCATTGCTCCAAGGCGCGCGCCTCACGTCGTTCGAGCTCTACAACGCCGGTATCACCACCACTCTCCAGTGCGACAACATGGTTTCTATGCTTATGCAGCAGGGCCGCATTGACGTGGTCTTTGTTGGCTGCGACCGCGTTGCGGCAAACGGTGATGCGGCGAACAAGATTGGCACCTCGGGCGTGGCTATTCTCGCCAAGCACTACGGCGTGCCCTTCTACGTGTGCGCTCCCAGCTCAACGATTGACCACGACACCCCCACCGGCGCGCAGATCCCCATTGAGATGCGCGATCCCGATGAGGTCACCGAGATGTGGTACAAGGAGCGCATGGCCCCCGAGGGCGTTGATGTCTTCAATCCTGCGTTCGACGTCACCGACCACAGCCTGATTACGGGCATCATTACGGAGAACGGCCTGCTTTCGGCTCCGTACGAGCTGTAAGAGCTGAGGCCCCGTGGCGCTTTCGGCGCCACGGGGCCCGTTTTGACAGCAACTGCGTACGAAGTCGCGGCTGCGGCGCCGTTTTGGCGCCGCAGCGGGGGTTTCAATGGCCTCGCAACCCGGTAAGTTGATACCGCCGTCGAGAGATACGTGAACGCCTCGTCTCGTTAGCGGTTCCCTTTACGAACCATTTGGTTACCGATAGTCGAGAATGGGCTCGTGGACGTTACCGTACTCTGCAGCAACAGGTAAGCTGTTGTTCATCCGGCACAGTGGGTGGGAAGGATTGCCGGAGGGGACCAGTTCATGGGAAAAAGGAAGTGTGCTATGACTGCTCAGGTTTCGCGTCGCGGTTTCTTGGGGATGGCTTCGGGTACGGCTGCCATCACCCTGCTCGGCCTTGCCGGCTGTGGCTCCGGCTCCTCTAGCTCGAGTTCTTCTAGCCCCGATTCCAGCTCAGACGCTGGCAAGGGCCTCAAGATCGTCATCATTTCCTCCACGGGAATCGACGACGGCTCGTTCAACGAGAACTGCTACGACGGCATCCAAGAGTTCCTGAAGGACCACTCCGACAGCTCCGTGAACGACATCAAGGAGCCGGACTACAACAACCTGGTCCCCACGGTCCAGCAGGTTGTTGGTGACTACGATGCCCTGGTGCTCCCGGGCTACAACTTCGCGGCAGTTGGCGACATTGCCCAGGCCAACCCCGAGCACAAGTTCATCGTTGTCGATTCCACCATCACCGACGCCAACGGCAACCCAATGTCCCTCGACAACGTCTGCACCATGACCTTCAAGGAGCAGGAGGGCGGTTTCTTTGCCGGCGTCGCCGCGGCCCTCTCTACCAAGACGAACAAGGTCGCCGTGGTCAACGGTATGGCGTTCCAGTCCAACGTCAACTACCAGTACGGCTTCATGTCTGGCGTGAACTACGCCAACGCTCACTACGGCACCTCCGCCGAGTGCGTGGAGCTTCCTTCCTACGCGGGCACCGACCTCTCTGGCAACAACGTCGGCGGCAACTACATTGGTGACTTCGGCGATGAGGCGGGCGGCAAGGTCGTGGGTTCCGCCCTCATCGACCAGGGCTGCGATGTGATCTTCGTCGCCGCCGGCGCCGCGGGCAACGGCACCTTCACGGCCATCAAGGAGGCAGACGGCTCCGAGATCAAGGTCTACGCCATCGGCTGCGACGTTGACCAGTACGACGACGGAGCCAAC
>CAJMLD010000111.1 GCA_905214175.1 uncultured bacterium | reverse complement strand
ATGGTGGTCATGTCAATTCAACAGTTTGATCGGTTCAACGGGTCGGTGGATGCTGCTCTTGACGAGGCTGATGTGCAGGCTTCGACGACGTCGCTGCGTTATACGCACGAGGAGGTTTTCGACTCGATTCGGAAGGGGCTAAATGCCAAGCGTTCCTGACGGGGCTGAAAAGAGCTATGAACTGAGATACCTGCCCCTTTTCTGGGACGACCTCAACTCGGCTGTATCGTATATCGCGACCCAGTTGAAAAACCCAGCAGCCGCGGAGAACCTGTTGGACCAAACTGAGCGGGCAATCCTGGAGCACGCCAAGCGACCTACCTTTGGAACCGTGTGCCGTCGCTCGGACGGGAGACAGGCATATTACTGGTTCCCAGTTGGGAACTATATGGTGTTTTACGTTGTCACGGGCAGCGTGATGGAGGTTCGCCGCTTTCTTTTTGGCAGCAGAGACCTCACTAGGATGCCGCTTTGAGTTCCCGGGAATAGTCCTACTAGTCCGAAGGTTTCTTCAGTATCTGTGGGGTAACTCCGCTTGTGGTGCCGAGGCTTCCGGTCCTTTTAATGCCTGCGTCACGAGGCTGGCAAGGTTCCTCCTGAAACGCTCGCGATCCTCGTCCGTGAACGCTGCGGGTCCTGATGTCCTACCGCCGGCGCGCCGGAGCTTCTTCTCCTCGTGCCTTATGAACATGGCAGAGTCAATCGTAAGTGGGTTGTAGATGCGCCCACGCACCCCGATGGCCCGTGCCCCTCTGCCCAAGACGATATCGGCAAGTCCGATGTCCTGTGTCACGACCACATCCGCTGGCGTGACGGCGGACGCGATTGAGAAGTCTGCAGAATCGGCACCAATGCCAACCTGTAGGATTTCGACCCAGAAGCCACGGTCGGGATGGCGCGGGTCCTTCGGACTGCGCGGGTCATGTGCTCTCAGCCGCCGCTCTAGATTCTGGGTGCTGTTTCCGGCGATGACGCAGGGGATGTTTCGCGCGCGTGCGCAGGCGAGGGCCTCGCGAATTACAGGACACGCGTCGGCGTCGATGTAGATTCTTGTCACAGAAGGCCTGGGACCTAGCGGTTAAGGATGGCGGCCGCTTCGGCGCCGGTCATCCCGTCGGTGATGCCGAGCTCCTGCGCCTTTTTCGTCATGCCGGTGATGGGGTTTGCAAGGACCTCGTCGATGCCTGCACCGGCAACGCGTACTGCCACATCGCCGAGCTGCTCTGCCTTCTCGAGGCTAAGGTACCCGCACATTAGGAAGCCTCGCTTCAAGCGAATCACGATGAGGGAGGCATGCCCCTCTCCTGCGAGCTCCGGCACGACAATACCCTCCGCCGCGTTACCCGCAATCGTGAGTGCCTGAATCTCTGTCGCCATGCTTGGCTCCTTTCCGAGCTTGTTCTCCGTGCTCATTGTTGCGACACCAATTGGGTTCGTCAACAGCCTGTTATGCGGTCACTGTCCCAGCGTTGCCTGCAGCTGCTCCAGAAACGCCTCGCACGCAGGCGAGAAGACCCTGTGCCTCTTCCATGCGACTATAGATCCCGTGGTGAGCATAGGCTCCAGCGGCAGGAAGCGCAGTCTTCTGGTCTGCAGCTCCGGCAGGTGGTCGATGCCCAGCACGCATGCGGTGCCCGCCTCTGCCAGGAGCGCGGCGTTTCCAATCAGATCGAAGGTGCCCACGACGTTCAGCTGTCCCGGTTTGACGAGACCGTTTGACCAGGTTGCAAGATCAAACGTTTGGTGCGTGGTGCGCGAGCTTACGAGAAGTGGCATCTGTACCAGAGTCTGCGGCGTCACCGCGTCCAGCATGCCCCAGGGGCTGTGCGTCCCCACGACGACGCCCACCATGTCACGGGTGGGCAGCTTGAGGCTGTCGTACTTCTCCACGTTTACTGGCTCGATCATCAGGGCAAAGTCCACAAGGCCGCGCTCCAGCCGCTCCTCCACGGCGTCGGCGTTGCCGGTGTAGAGCTGGCAGGTCACGCGGGGATGGTCACGGCGCAGCTCGGCAAAGGCGTCGGTCAGCACGCGCATGGCCTGGGTCTCGCCGGCGCCAATGCGGACGACGCCCGCCACCTCGCGCTTGGTGCCCATCTCGTCCTCGGTCTGCTCCACCAGCTGCATGATCTCCTCCGCGCGCTGGCGCAGGCGCATGCCGTCCGCGGTCAGCGTGGTCGCGCGGTTCGTGCGCACAAAGAGGGTGCATCCCAGCTGGCGCTCGAGGTCGGCCATCTGGCGCGACAGCGTGGGCTGCGTCACGTGCAGGACGTTGGCGGCCTCGGTCATGTTCTGCTCGCGCGCGACGGCGAGGAAGTACCTTAGGGTTCGTAGTTCCATGGCAACACTTCGCTCCTGTGGAAATGAAAACTACGTATTCCAAACTTATACGCATAGGCATTTCACATTTCAAGGGCAGCCCGGTAGCGTAGTGCGTGATAAGGAGGGCCGTGTGCTCTACGACGCAACCACAGCGGAGGTGTCCATGGGACGGGTGTTGGTGCTGTACTACAGCTGGTCAAACGGCAACACGGAGCGCGTGGCGCAGGAGCTTGCGGATGCCTGCGGTGCCGACGTCGAGCGCATCCACACCGCAGCGCCCTACCCCAAGGACTACAACCAGACGGTAAGCCAGGGCAAGCGCGAGGTCGAGGCGGGCTTCGAGCCCGAGCTCGAGCCGCTGGAGCACGACCCTGCGGACTACGACGTCGTCGCGGTGGGCACTCCCACCTGGTGGTACACCATGGCGCCCGCCGTCCGCACCCTCATGGACTCGCACGAGTGGGGCGGCAAGGTCGTGGTGCCCTTCTCTACCTGCGCCGGATGGGCGGGCAGCACGTTGGACGACATCGCCGAGCTGGCAAAGGGCGCGCGGGTGGCCGAGCCGCTCACGGTCACGTTTGGGTCCGACGGCGGCGACCGCATGGTGACGGACCCGCGCAAGGTTACGGATTGGGCTGGCCGCGTGGCCGCCCTGGCATAAGGAGGAACTGACATGAAGCAGACGGCAGGCAGGAACGCACTGGGCGAGTTTGCCCCCATGTTCGCGCACCTCAACGACGACGTGCTCTTTGGCGAGGTGTGGGACCAGGAGGCCATCTCCACCAAGACCAAGTGCATCGTCACCATCGTGGCCCTGATTTCGCAGGGCATCACCGACAGCTCGCTGCGCTACCACCTGGAGAACGCGCGTAACCACGGTGTCACGCGCGCCGAGGCGGCAGCCATCATCACGCATGCCACCATGTACAGTGGCTGGCCCAAGGGCTGGGCAGCCTTCAACCTGGCCAAGGAGGTCTGGAAGGACGACGAGCCCGTGGCTCAGGATGACGTGCGCATTGCCGACCCGTCGGGCCTTTCCAAGGATTTCCCCAAGGGCGAGCCCAACACTGCCTACGCCCAGTACTTTGTGGGCAACAGCTGGCTGGCCCCGCTGGGCGACCCTCAGCTGGGTGCCGCGAACGTCACCTTTGAGCCAGGCTGCCGCAACAACTGGCACATCCACCACAAGGGTGGCCAGGTGCTCATCTGCATCGCCGGTCGCGGCTGGTACCAGGAGTGGGGCAAGCCCGCGCAGGAGCTGAAGCCGGGCGACGTGGTGAGCATCCCGCCCGAGGTCAAGCACTGGCACGGTGCCGCGGCGGACTCGTGGTTCCAGCACATCGCGCTGGCCGTGCCCGCCGAGGGTGCCAGCGCCGAGTGGCTGGAGCCCGTTGACGCCCAGACGTACGAGCAGCTGGGCTAGCCACGCGCGCAAGACCCCTGGCTAGGCGTGTGCGACCCTGGTGGAAATCAGTCAGTAGCAGTGGAGAAAATCGTTCAGTAGAGTTCTGAAATATCGTTCAGTAGAGCTTTATATAATCGTTCAGTATGACTTGGGTAAAATCTATCAGTAGGGAGAGATGCTGCACTTCAACGGAGGGTCACATGATTATCCCGCGAGAGATGAAATCCGAATTGCTGAGGCTTTCGCACATGTATCCCGTGCTTTCCGTTACGGGGCCACGCCAGAGTGGCAAGACCACGCTTGCGCGGGAGACGTTTCCCGACTATGCGTATGTGAGCCTGGAAGATCCGGATACGCTTAGCGCATTTGAGGACGACCCCCGCACCTTTCTGCGGGCCTATGGTTCGAACGTGATATTCGACGAGGCCCAGAGGGCTCCTGAGCTTTTTCAGTACCTGCAACAGATCGTGGACGAGAGCGATCAAACGGGTCGCTTTGTGCTCACGGGCTCGCAGAACTTCCTACTGATGGATGCAATCAACCAGTCGCTTGCGGGGCGGGTTGCCCTCCTGTACCTATTGCCGCTCTCGCTCCAAGAGCTCGAGGACGTTAGGCTGGGACCCAGTAACGCAGAGGACTGGCTCTTCTTTGGTGGGTACCCACGGCTGCATTCGGCCTCGATTCCGCCGGAGACGTTCTTCTCCAACTATGTCCAGACCTATGTTGAGCGTGACGTCCGCAGGGAGCTTGGCGTTCGCAAGGTGCGGGAGTTCACGACGTTCTTGCGGCTTTGTGCACTGCGCACTGGGCAGCAGCTAAATATAAGCAGCCTGGCATCCGACTGTGGCATTGCGACGAACACCGTTCGCGAATGGCTGTCAGTGCTTGAGGCCAGCGGAATCGTCTACCTGCTTGAGCCCCTCTTCAGCAACAGAAGCAAGAGTCTCACCAAGGCCCCGAAGCTCTACTTTCTGGACACGGGCCTTGCTGCGTACCTTATGGGGATTCGCTCGGCTGACGAGCTGCTCCTCAGCGAATTCAGGGGCGCGCTGTTCGAAACCGCTGTCGTTGCCGAGGTCCTGAAAGCCGGCTATGCGCTGGGCTCCAAGCCCGAGCTCTCGTATTGGAGGGACGCCAAGAAGCGCGAGATAGACCTTGTGGTTCGGAGGGGCCTGAAGCCTGCAAAAGCTATCGAGATCAAGTCATCCGCGACGTACAAGTCGCGCTTTTTTGACACGCTCAGGCAGGTTGCCCCCTCCGAACTGGGCCTAGACGAGAAGGACTGCTATGTGGTCTATGCGGGTGACGAGGAGCTGCACCCTGCGGGTGGCAGCCTCGTCTCTTACCGCAAGCTGCACAAGCTTGTGCAGGAGTGGCTTCGCATCTAGCGGTGCTGCTCTACAACCGTGGCGAGGTTGGCGCCAGACACGACTGCGTGGCCCTGCTACATGCTCTCGCGGAGGATCTGCGCGACCTCGTCCGGGGTCAGGGGATGGTAGCCGCCGGTGAGGATGAAGGTTCCCTTCACGGCATCGTCGATCATGTCCTCGGTGAAGCCGAGCTCGCTCAGGTGCTCGACCACGCCAATCTCGTCCATCCACGCGCTCATGGCCTCGAGGCCGGCCTGGGCCAACTCGAGCTCGGACTTGCCGGAATCGTCCACGTCCCACACCACATGTGCGAAGCGTGCGAACTTCTCAACGCCATAGGGCATGACCAGGCGGTAGTAGGGCAGGCTCACAGCAGAGAGCGTCATGCCGTGCGTGGCATTGGTGAGGGCGCCCACGGCCTGCCCAATCATGTGGACCTCCCAGTCGGTTGCCTTGCCGCAGGCGATGGCCGTGTTGAGCGCCCAGGTGCAGACCCAGGAAATGTGAGGCTTCGGTAGTTTGTGTGACAAGGGGCTAGCCTAGGCAGCAACGCTCTTCG
>CAJMLD010000110.1 GCA_905214175.1 uncultured bacterium | reverse complement strand
ACGCCGCCGTCCATCTTGGCGGTTAGGCCCTCGGTCGCGGCGTCCTTCAGGTACACGCCACGCGTGGCGCTCCACTCGCCGGTCTCCTTGTGGAGGTAGTTCTTGCCCTTCTCCTCGTCGGACTCCTTCTTGTCAACCGAGACGGAGAGCCTGCCCTCGTTGAGCTCGACGTCGACCTCGTCCTTCTTGACGCCAGGGAGCTCGGCGGTGACCACGTACTTGTCGCCCGCGTCCTCGACGTTCATCTTGAAGGCCACGTCACCATCGGTGGTTGCCAGTGGAGCGAAGAAGTCGTCAAACGCGTTGAACGGCCAGCTGGCGAGAGCCCTTGCGTACCTGTCATACGGAATCATGCTTGCCATGATGATCAACTCCTTGAGACGTGCGGGCGCCTCGTTGCGGCGCCCTTGGTGTTCGCAGATATATGTTCCCGTCATCCGATTAATTAAACGCACGAGAAAAGATTTTCTTAGTGTCTACGACTTAGATTTTATTTCTGCGCACGTTGCCAACATAATGGGCGTGTCGTCGGCAGCTCAAGGTCGCGTGTGCTCTATGATGTTGATATTGCCGTGCAAACCGCAACCGGAGGCACGAACACATGAACAACTATGACGACCTGGACAACCCAGGCAACGTTTCTTCTCGCCCCCAGGGGACTCCCGAGGGTTCGCACTTCTCCGCGCCTGGCAATCCGCAGGCGCGGCGCGCGGCATCGCCCGATGAGACCGTCATGGCAGATTACTCGGGCGAGAACTCCCCTGCCGCAGGTTTCGAAGAGGCCGCCGAGCCGCAGCGACAGCCCACACCCCGGCCGCAGCGCTACACGCGCACACGCACGCCGCACAAGACCGTCGCGCCCATTGATGACTTCGACAACCAGTCGAGTGCCGACGGCTTCGAGGGCTTTACGCACGATTCAGACTACGCCAACAGGGGCTCGGTGCTCTCTGGCCGCTCCTACCGCAAGTCGCGCTCCGAGATGCCACAGCTGCGCCGCGACCTCCACTATGGCCAGTACCTCGAGATTCCCAAGGGTCGCCGCGACATCTTTGCCTCGCGCGAACGCAAGATGCGCATTCGCTCGGTAGTGGCGCTTATCGCCGTCATTGCGATACTCTGCGTGATCGTGTTCTTTGTCTGGCAGTACATGCAGGTCAACTGGGGCGCCACAAGCTAGCCGTCCCACAGCCAACGGCCACGAACCCGTGCGGGCGGTGCTGCCCGCACGGCACCGCTAGTCCCAGGGGTCGCGCTCGAAGAGCGGCTCGGGTGAGGGCTGGCGGTCGGAGTACGGGTCATACCCGTCATCGTCCTCGTTTTCGGCACGAATGAAGGGCTGGTCAGCCGGGTCGATCTTCTCGTGCGCGGGCTTGGCGCCCCTTGCCTCAACCCTGGGTGCCACGTTCTTCTCGTCCATGCTCGTCACTTTCCGTAGTAGTTCGTGATGGCGATGTAGCTCGCCAGGTCGTTTCCGTAATCGCCGAGGTCAATGCCGTCGTAGTGGCTCTTGGGCGCAATGGTCACAATGACGTGCGTGGAGGACCCATTGAGGCTCCCAATGAGGACACTCCACACGTTGCCGTCCTGCTGACCGTAGCCACACGCAAACGAGAGGCCGGTTTTGTCGATGTGGCGCGTGGTCTGCGCCGTGTCGGCGGTGCACGAGGAGACAAGGTTGCTCAGGCCGCAGGCGTCCATCACGGCCGAAATCCCGCTTGAGCTCATGGCGGCACTCGACGAGACCGAAGACGCCGAGGCCTGGAGCCTCACGCCACCCACGGCCTTGCCGCCGGCAAGCGCGCTGGTGCCCGTACCTGCGCCAACGGCGTCTGCGGACTCGGGGTAATCTGTGATTGTGATGGTTACCGTGCCGTTGGTGTAGACCGCGTAGGCGTTGCCGCTGGGAAACACACCCGTGGACGAGACGGAATAGCCCTGCTTGACCAGATATGCATCCAAGTCGGCGGGGCCGATGTCAAAGTACTCGGCAATGTGGTAGGGGTCGCTCAGCTTGGGTGCCGGCACGTACAGCGTGACCGTGGAGCCCTCGGAGACCTCGGTGCCCGCCTCGGGCGAGGTTGAGAGGACTTCATTCTCGTCGCCCTTCTCGTCCGCATACGAAACCGTGGACGTAAGGCCAGCGTCCTTGATGGCCTTCTCGGCATCGGAAAGCGAGAGGCCCACCACGTCCGGAACCTTGAACGGCTGCGCCACCGTAAGCGTGATCTGGTCCGTCGAAACAAACGCCGAGCCTTCGTCCGGATCCACCGCGAGCACCGTTCCCTCCGCCTCGCTGGAGTTCTGGTATGCGATAGAGATGTTCTCGGCACCTGCACTGTACAGGGCTTTCTTTGCGTCCGCCTGGCTTTGGCCCACCACGGAGGGAATCGTGCGCGCCACAGCCACGGTGATGGTCACCGAGAGGTCGTCGCCCGTTCGCGTGCCGGCAACGGGGCTCATCGAGATGACCTTGCCCACGTTGTCGTCGGACGGGACCTCGTTGACGCTGACGGCAAACCCCAGCGGCGAGAGGGTCGAGCGCGCCTCGGTTTCGGTCTTGCCCACCACGTCGGGCAGGGTCTTGCCGCCCCAGTACTCGCTCTCGTAGGTGTACTTCACCACAAAGGCAGCGGCGGCGAGAAGCGCTACCGCCACCAGGATCACGGCCAACGGGCGCACGCGGCGATGGTGCTTGTCGTGAGACGTAACCGGAGAGTCGATAGCCACCGGCGCGTAGGGGGTCACGCGCGTGAAGTCTGCGTCGTTGATGGGGGCATAGGGGTCGTCCATCGCGTCGATGCCGTCGGGGCCTTCGCCTGACGAGACGGCATGGGGCACCACGATGGTGGGCATGTCGTCGTTCGCCGCGGCGTCATCCGGCTCTGCGGACGCGGGCTCGGGCGGCGCGGCGAGCACCGTGGCGTCGGGGTCCGCGGGCGTGGCAAGCACCGTGGCGTCGGGGTCAACGCGGCGCGTGGCATCCGGGTCGACGCGGCGTGTGGCATCCGGGTCATCGCGCTTCGCCTGCGTGGCGCCGCCCTCAAGCTCTGGATCCTCCATGTCGCGACCCCCCCGAACCAACGCTCGTCTGCTCAGCATGGTCTCCATTGTGCCCCAACAGGGATAATCGCGCCGAGAAAACTCCGCTTACGGAGTCAGACGCCGCACACAAAAAGAGCGGCCCCGGGGCACAAGCCCCAGGGCCGCTTCATTGCTAAGCCTGGCAGCGCTTCGTAGCGCCGTGCTTCTCGTCCTACTCCACGGAGTCGGGCTCGACGGGCTCGTCCGTCGAAGACGGCCCGGCCTCGCCGGCGCTTGCCTCGGCGGCAACCGCCTCGGCGGCGCGGCGGCGGCTCTTCTCGCTTGCAGCATCGTCGCGCGCGGCGAAGAGCCTGTCGTCGTCGCCTACGTCAACCTTGACGGTGTCGCCCTCGCCGACCTTGCCGTCGATGATGAGGTTGGCCACGTTGTCGACAACCTGGCGCTGGATGAGGCGCTTGAGCGGACGCGCGCCGTAGACCGGATCGAGGCCGTCAAGGGCAAGCGACTGCTTGGCCGCGGACGTGAGCTCGAGCGTGATGCGCTCGCGCGCGAGACGTGCGCGGACGTCCTTGAGCTGGATGTCCACGATCTTCTCGATGTCGGAGAGGCCCAGCGGATGGAAGACAACCACGTCGTCGATCCTGTTGAGGAACTCGGGCTTGAAGGTCTGACGCAGGGCATCATTGACCTTGCGCTGCACCTCGTCGGGGTCGCTCTGCGCGTTGGCGCCGGCGATGAACTGGCTGCCCACGTTGGACGTCATGATGATGATCGTGTTCTTGAAGCTCACGACACGGCCCTGACCGTCGGTGAGACGTCCGTCATCGAGCACCTGCAGCAGGATGTTGAAGACGTCGGGATGCGCCTTCTCCATCTCGTCCAGCAGGATGACGCTGTACGGGTGCCTGCGCACGGCCTCGGTGAGCTGGCCGCCCTCGTCGTAGCCCACGTATCCTGGGGGCGCGCCGATGAGCCGCTGGACGCTGAACTTCTCCATGTACTCGGACATGTCGATGCGCACGAGCGCGCGCTCGTCGTCGAAGAGGCACTCGGCCAGCGCCTTGGCCAGCTCGGTCTTGCCCACGCCCGTGGGGCCAAGGAAGAAGAAGCTGCCGATGGGCCTGTTGGGGTCGGAGAGACCCGCACGGCTGCGGCGCACGGCTGCGGCCACGGCCGAGACGGCCTCGTCCTGCCCCACGACGCGCTTGTGGAGCTCGGCCTCGAGGTTCTTGAGCTTGTCCATCTCGCCCTGCATCATCTTGGACACGGGCACGCCCGTCCACTCGGAGACCACGTCGGCAATCTCCTCGGACGTGACCTCCTCCTTGAGGATGCCGCCGGACTCCTGCTTCTGCGAGAGCGCCTCGGATGCGGCGTCATACTCGCGCTGGAGCGAGGGGATGGTCGAGTAGCGCAGCTCGGAGGCCTTGGCGAGGTCGCCGTCGCGCGTGGCGCGCTCCATCTGGCCCTTGGCGTCCTCAATCTGGGACTTGAGGTCCTGGACGTGGTCGATGGCCTGCTTCTCGTTCTGCCAGTTGGCCTTCATGCCGTCGAGCTTCTCGCGGGTGGTGGCTATCTCGCCGCGCAGCTTCTTAAGCCGCTCGCGCGACGCCTCGTCCTCCTCCTTCATGAGGGCCTGCTCCTCGATCTGCATCTGGGTGAGCTGGCGGTCGACGGCGTCGATGTCGGCCGGCATGGAGTCAAGCTCCATGCGCAGACGGCTCGCCGCCTCGTCCACGAGGTCGATGGCCTTGTCGGGCAGGAAGCGGTCGGAGATGTAGCGGTTGGAAAGATCGGCTGCCGAGACAAGCGCTGCATCCGTGATGCGCACGCGGTGGTGCTGCTCGTACTTGTCCTTGATGCCGCGGAGAATCGAGATGGTCTCCTCGACGCTGGGCTCTGACACCAGTACCGGCTGGAACCTGCGGGCGAGGGCCTGGTCCTTCTCGATGTACTTGCGGTACTCGTCGAGCGTCGTGGCGCCAATGGCGTGCAGCGCGCCGCGGGCCAGCGCCGGCTTCAGGATGTTGCCCGCGTCCATGGAGCCCTCGGTGGCACCGGCACCCACGATGGTGTGCAGCTCGTCGATGAAGAGGATGATGCGGCCGTCGGACTTCTCGACCTCCTTGAGCACGGACTTCAGGCGGTCCTCGAACTCGCCACGGTACTTGGCACCGGCCACGAGGGCGCTCATGTCGAGCTCGATGACGTCCTTGTCGCGGATGGTGGAGGGCACGTCGCCCGAGACGATGCGCTCGGCCAGGCCCTCGACGATGGCCGTCTTGCCCACGCCAGGCTCGCCGATAAGCACGGGGTTGTTCTTGGTGCGGCGGCTGAGCACCTGGATGGTGCGGCGAATCTCCTCGACGCGGCCGATGACCGGGTCAAGCTTGCCCTGACGGGCAAGATCCGTAATGTTGCGACCGTACTTGGAGAGGGCTTCGAACTCCGGCTTGGAGTCCTGGCTGGTCACGCGCTCGTCGCCGCGCAGGGCCTCGTAGGCCTCCTGCACGCGCTTGCCCGTGACGCCAGCGGACTTGAGGATGCTGCCGGCCTCGGAGCGATCGTCCGCGAGCGCGCATAGCAGGTGCTCGCTCGTAACGTAAGAGTCACCCATCTTGGTTGCGAGCTTCTCGGCGGCGTCTGCCACGCGCACAAAGTTCGTACCGGCGCCCATCTGCGAGTTATCGCCCGTGACCTTGGGTGCGTTGGCGATGGCGCGATCGACCTGTGACTCG
>CAJMLD010000109.1 GCA_905214175.1 uncultured bacterium | reverse complement strand
CTACAACGAAGCCGACCTCACCCGAATCCTCCGCGTGTATGGGGACGAGAAGTATGCGGCACGCATCGCCCGCGCCATTGTGGAGACGCGCGAGAAGGAGCCCATCGAGACGACCTTCCAGCTCGTCGACGTGATCAAGCGAGCGATACCCGCTGCGGCCCGTCGCCACGGTGGGCACCCCGCGCGCAAGACCTTCCAGGCCCTGCGCATCGAGGTGAACCACGAGCTCGACGCCCTCGACCACGGCCTTCGCGCCGCAATCCGCTGGGCGAACACCGGTGGCAGGATCTGCGTCATCTCCTACCACTCGCTCGAGGACCGCATCGTGAAGCACGTCTTCTCCGAGCTCTCGCAGGGTTGCATCTGCCCGCCGGACCTTCCGGTGTGCGTATGCGGCCACGTGCCGATAGTCGACGTCAAGACGAGAAAACCGCTCGTCGCGGGTAAGGAGGAGGTCTCCTCCAACCCTCGGGCGAGAAGCGCGCTTATGCGCGTGGCGGTCAAGCTCGACGTCACGCACGAAGCCACGCACTAGTCGCACCCGACCGCAAGGTCGTCTGCATAGCACCACAAACGTAGTAGTACGCACCACAAACGCAGCTCAAACGCACCACCAACGAAGCACCAACGCACCAGTACGCACAACGTCCGGCATCGCCGGGAGACAAGGGACAGCAATGAGGTATCAGGGGTCAGAGGCCGTCAGGATGGACGCAGCCGAGAGGAGCCGCGAGCGCCGCGACGAACGCGTCGACGAGCGCCCGTCGTTCTCGGTCGTCACCGGTGGCGGACTCGACGCCCGCGCCCGCGCCGGCGTGAGCCCCCAGTTCCTGAGCCGCGTCCGCACCGTTGTCGTCTGCGCCCTTGTGTTCATCGCGCTCGGTGCCTGCCGCGTGGCGCTCTCCACGGCAACCGTCTCGACGCTCCAGGCCAACTCGGCGCTGCGCTCGCAGATCAAGGAGGCGCAGACGCTCAACGAGGACCTCCAGGTTGAGAAGTCCGTGCTCTCCTCGTCCAGCCGCATCAGCCGCATTGCCACGCAGAACTACGGCATGACCCTCTCGACCAACCGAGAGGTGATCGACCTCTCGTCCAACAGCGCCACCGCAGACGCCACGTCGACCGACGCCGCCTCGGCGAATGGGGATGCTGCGCAGTCCGTGACGAACGCCGATACGGCCGCCCCTGAGGCGTAGACTACTCCCTCGTGAGAGAGAGCATGAGACAGAGCCGCCAAGGGCGGCGTGGAATGCCGGAGGCCTCGTATGACGAGGCCTCTCGTGCCCGGTACCGCGCCCGCGCGTCAAGGCCGGGCGGGTCGGGGCCCGGTGGCTTTGACAACGGCACGCGCACGATCTTCCTCATCCTCATGCTTGTTTTCTTCGTTGTTGCGGGGCGCCTGGTGTGGCTCCAGGTGATTGATGCCTCGAGCCTCTCCGAGGATGCTGCGCAGCACCGCACAAACGTGATCACGCTGCACGCCAAGCGCGGCACCATCTACGACCGCAACGGCAACGTGCTTGCCATGAGCGTCGACTGCAAGACCATCTACTGCAACCCCAAGGAGATCACGGACCCCTCCGGCGTGGCGAAGATCCTCGCCGCCAACCTGGGCGGCTCTGCAAGCGACTACACCTCGGCGCTCACCACCGACTCGACCTTCGCCTACGTGCAGCGCCAGGTGGACACCGACGTTGCCGATACCATCAAGCAGCAGCTCGCGGACGCCAAGCTCAAGGGTGTCTACTACCTCGACGACACCAAGCGCATCTACCCCTACGGTGACGTGGCCAGCCAGGTGCTGGGCGTCGTGGGCTCCGACGGCGACGGTCTCACCGGCCTGGAGTACTACTACAACGACGTCCTCTCGGGTACCGATGGCCAGATGATCGTCGAGACCGGCCTCACGGGCACGCCCATCGCCGGCGGAACCTCCCAGATCACCGAGGCAAAGAACGGCCAGGACCTCGTCCTGTCCATCGACATCGACATCCAGGAGAAGGCCGAGGAGGCCATCTCCCAGGCAGTCGAGGACTACGACTCAGACTCCGGCTCGGTCATGGTGACCAACCCCAAGACGGGCGAGATATACGCGGCGTGCTCGACTCCGTTGGCCAAGCTCTCCGACCTGGCCAACACCAGCTCAGACGCCCTCACGCTCAAGCCCGTGACCGCGTCCTACGAGCCGGGCTCGATGTTCAAGATCCTGACCGTTGCCATTGGCGTCGAGAACGGCCTCTTCAACGCCAACAGCGTCTACAACGTTCCTGTGCAGATTCTTGCCGGCGACGACTGGGTAACCGACGACGAGCCACGCAGTGGATCCGAGGACATGACGGTGCGCACCATGCTCGTGCGCTCCTCGAACGTTGGCGTGTCGCTTCTCGCCCAGGAGGTCATTGGCGCCCAGCGTTTTGCCGAGGGTGTGGATAGCTTTGGCATTGGGCACACCACGGGCATCGACTACCCCGGCGAGTCCGCGGGCATCGTGACAAGCTACGAGGACTACACGGGCGCGACGCTTGGCGCCATGGCCTTTGGCCAGGCCCTCGCCGTGCCCATGGTGCAGATCGTGCGCGCGTTTGGCATCGTCGCCAACGATGGCATTCCCACCACGCCCCACTTCCTCATCTCCAAGGGTGGCGAGGAGGTCGAGTGGCCAACGGGCGACCAGGTCATCTCCAAGGAGACGGCGGACGGGGTCACCGACATGATGATTTCGGTCATGACCGACGGCACCGGTAAACTCGGCCAGGTCGATGGCTATACCATTGCAGGTAAGACGGGCACGGGCGAGCAGGCCAGCGAGTCCGGCGGCTACCAGCAGGGCAAGTATGTGGCGTCGCTGTGCGGCTTTGCCAACGCCGATGACCCCGACGTCCTGGTGTACGTTGGTCTCAATGGCACACCGCATCTCGCGCTCTCCTCGGCGGCACCCACCTTCAAGGTGATAATGGAAGCGGCCGTCACGGACCTTGGCATCTCTCCGGATGCCTCAACAAGCGCCTCTTCGACAACCAACTAGGTCAGGGGGAACAATGCTATCCATGGACATCGCAGACCTCGTGCTCGCCACGGGGTCGCAGCTGCTCGAGGGGACGCCTTCCGCGCGCGTCGAGGGCACTGTCGAGATTGACTCGCGCAAGGTTGGCGCCGGCTCGGTCTTTGTGGCGTTTCTCGGCGAGAAGGTCGATGGCAACGACTTTGCGCCTGCCGCCGTTACTGCGGGGGCATCCTGCGTCGTGGTGACGCGTGAGCCGGACGCGGCGCTTCTCGCCCTTGCCCGTGAGCGCGGCTGTGCCGTGGTGCGCCCCCAGGACGACGACGCCGAGGAGTTCCTGCTCCGCTTGGCTCACGAGTGGCGTGCCAGACACCCCAGCTGGCTTGTGGTGGGCGTCACCGGCTCGGTGGGCAAGACCACGACCAAGAACCTCCTGCGCGCGGGCATCGCAAGCGCGCGCCGCGTCCACGCAACCCAGGGCAACCTCAACAACCTCATCGGCTTGCCGCTCACGGTGCTCTCGGCACCTGACGACGCCGAGGTTCTCGTCTGCGAGATGGGCATGAACCATCCCAACGAGATTCGTCGCATGGCCGCCTGCTGCGCGCCAACGCTCGCCGTAATCACCAACGTGGGCACGAGCCACATTGGGCTTCTTGGCTCACGCGAGAACATCGCCCGTGCCAAGGCCGAGGTCGTCTCGGGCATGGTGGCGTCGGGCGGCGTCGAGCCGCTGCTGGTGCTTACCAGCGCAAACGACTACACGCCCTTCATTGCCGAGAACTTCGCGCGTCCCGCGGGCATCCCAGTGGCGTACGTGGGCGAGCGCGAGGGCGACGACGTTCGCGCTACCAACGTCGAGCTCACCGGCACGGGAGCGGCCTCGTTCACCGTCTCGTGCAAGGACGGCTGGTCAAGGCGGGTCACGCCCTCGGTCCCTGGCCGCCAGGTGGTGCCCGACTTCCTTCTCGCCTTGGCCGTGGTGGATGCCCTGGGCCTCGACCGCGATGCCGCAGCCGACGCCATGGCCGCGATGCCTGCCGCGAGCATGCGCCTGGCCGTCTCGGAGTCGCCGCGCGGCGTGCGCGTGATTGACGACTCCTACAACGCAAGCCCCGCCTCCATGGCCGCCGCCCTCGACGTCCTCTCCGAGATGGACGCAACGGGGATGCGCGTTGCCGTTCTGGGCGAGATGGGCGAGCTTGGCAGCGAGGAGCGGCGCCTCCACGGCTACGTGGGCGCCTATGCCGCGGCCAAGGGCCTTGATATGCTTGTCTTCATTGGCGGGGAGCTTGCCGCCGAGATGGCCGAGGCAGCGCGCACGATGGGCGCCTCCGAGGACCGTCTGCAGCTCTTCCCCACGGTCGACGCTGCCGTGGAGACGCTCGCCCCCGTCTTCTCGCAGGGCGACCTCGTACTGGTCAAGGCGTCTCGTTCCTGCGGTCTGGATGCGTTCGCGAGGGGAGTGCTTCGCTGATGTTCATTGTGGGAAATCCGGCGTACCCGAGCTACCAGGTGCTTCTTGCGGCAGGTGTCGCCGCCGTCATCACGGCAATCGTGATGCCCTTCTTCATCAAGCTCATGCGCCACGAGGGGCTGGGTCAGCAGGTGAGGGCCGACGGTCCCAAGCGCCACCTCGTGAAGCAGGGTACCCCCACCATGGGCGGCATCGTGATTCTCCTCGGCGTGGTGGTGACCACGCTCCTTATGGCCCCCTGGTCGCCCATGCTCTTCCTTGCGCTCTTCGCGATGCTCGCGACCGGCGCGCTGGGGCTTCTCGACGACATCGAGTCTGTGGCGCACAAGCGCTCGCTGGGCCTCACGCCCTCGCAGAAGATGGTGGGCCTCACCCTTGTCTGCGTGATCTTCTGCCTGGTAGCGGTGAACTACTGCGGAGTCGCGCCAACCATCGAATTTCCCGGCGGTGCGACGCTTGACCTGGGCGTTCTTACCTCCACCTTTGGCGGCGTGCGGGTGCCTTGGCTCTACATGGTCTTCGTCTTCCTGCTTCTGGCCGGGCTCTCCAATGCCGTCAACCTCACCGACGGCCTCGACGGCCTCGCCGGGGGAACGGTGCTCGTGGTCATGGTCGTGATGGCCATGGTCGCCTTCAATGAGGACCAGCTTGGCCTCTCGGTGCTTGCCGCCACCATCGTGGGCGCCTGCGTGGGCTTCCTGTGGTACAACTGCTACCCCGCCTCGATCTTCATGGGCGACACGGGCTCGCTTGCCCTGGGCGGCGCCTTCGCGGCGCTTGCCGTCCTCACCAAGACCGAGGTCTGCTCGCTCGTCATGGGTGGGCTCTTCATCGTAGAGGCGCTGTCGGTGATCATTCAGGTCGTGAGCTTCAAGAGCACGGGCAAGCGCGTCTTCCTCATGGCCCCGCTCCACCACCACTTCGAGAAGAAGGGCTGGAGCGAGACGAAGGTCGTCATTCGCTTCTGGATCGTCTCGGCCGCCTTCGCGGTCCTTGGTTTCGCGCTGTACTTCCAGCTTGGCTAGGGGGCATCTCATGCAGGACAGCAGTTCCTCGGCGCATCTTGGTGACGTCGCCGTTCTTGGCATAGGGCACACGGGCGAGGCCGTCTGCCGCTACCTGGTGGGGCTTGGCGAGAGGGTCTCCTCCGTCACGCTCTTCGGCGGCGCCTCCTCGCACGAGGGCGAGGTCACGCACGCGCTTGAGGCCATGGGCGTGCGTTGCGTCCTGGGCACCGAGGATGTTACGGGTGCCTTCGACCTGGCCATAGCTTCCCCGGGCATCCCGGTGAGCTCCGCCTTCTTCCAGGCGGCGGCCGCATGCTCTAAGGAAATCATCGGCGAGCCCGAGTTTGCCTGGCGCGAGAGCCCGGAGAACTGGGTGGGCATCACCGGCACCAACGGCAAGACCACCACGACCT
>CAJMLD010000108.1 GCA_905214175.1 uncultured bacterium | reverse complement strand
GCCCGAGTTGCGATGCTGACCACCTCGCATATGCAACCTCCGCTTCGTCTCGTGGCTGTTTACTTTCTACACGCTTCAATGGAGTCGGATGTTCCCTATAAAAGAAAAAAATCGGTCATCGCATGTGATGGTTCTGCGTTTGCATCTTTTACGGCACGACCGTGCTCTGTATGTGGACCATGCGACGCTTCCGCGCAAGAATAACTGACTAAAAAGCACTCGGAAGTTAGCATATGAGTGTTATTTTATTGGCGAGATGTCGCATCCAGCAGCCGAACGTGTCCCCCAGAGAGTCAACGGCGGTGTTCCGCTGCCTATTTCCCTGTTGGTACTGAAGTCGGGTGCGATTAGGGTGCATCAGACCCCTGGTAGCCAGTTGCTTACTCACTTTCCGGCTTTTGCGGGCACTTTTGGGTTTTCAGTTTGCGCGCCTTGACTCGGAGCTGCCTTCGGTCTTCGCGCCCACGCGATTGACCACCACAATGCCGGCGCTTACCAGCACTAGGGCGCAGATGGAGCGCACGGGGTCAACCTGCTGGTACTCGCCGAGGAGCACTGCAGAAAGCACGAAGCCAAACACCGGGTTCATGAACCCATAGACCGAGATGCGCGAGACCGAGTTCACGGAAAGCAGGAGCGACCACACGCTGTATGCCGCCGCCGAGATGAACGCCATGTATGCGAGCAGCGCAATGGCGCTCGGCCCGGTGGGCGAAATCGTCCCGCCGCCAGCGACGCCCATCGCCATGAGTCCAAGCCCGCCCACCACAAACTGCCATCCGCTGAGCAGCACCGGGTCCTGCCGTTTGGAAAGTCGCTGGATAAGACAGGAGGACGTGGCCGAGCACAGCGTGCTCAGAAGAATCATGCCCTCGCCATCGGGCGAGAAGGAAAATGAGAGGCTGCCCAGGCCACCGCCAAGATTGATGAGAACAACACCCGCAAATCCCAGCAGGCAACCCGCCAGCTTTCTGCCGGTAATCCGCTCCTGGCGAAACGCCAGCGCCGAAAGCAGGATGGCAAAGAAGTTGGCGCTCGCCTCGATGACCGAGCTCGTGGTTCCCGCGGCATGCGCAAGTCCCAGGTAGAAGAAGGCATATTGACCGAAGGTCTGGAATAGCGCCAGCAGGCAGATGGCGCCAACGTCCGTGCGCTTGGGCACCAGCGGGCGCCTTCTGGCAATGCTCACAAAGACGATGACCATTGCCCCGGCAAGAAGAAAGCGCGTTCCCGCGAAGAGCATCTGGGACGCGGTGTCGGTGCCCACGATGTCGAACAGCGCGTAGCCAATCTTGATGCAGGGGAACGCCGACCCCCAGAGCAGGCAGCAGAACGCGGCGGCGAGAAGAGCACCCCACGTGCTCGTGAAGAACCGCTCGCGTCGCTCGCTCATGTGGAACCCCGTGTTCGTTACCTGCGCCATGCTGCTCCTCTCGTCCAACCGGCGACACAGTATACGCGGGCCGCCCATTGCTCGCAGGTGCTCCCAGAACGGCGGGTGGCCGCGATGACGTTGGCGCCATCGGCACCCCTGCCATCCCTCCAACACCGTCAGCCGGTAAGAAAGTGACCCCCAGGGAGGGCCTCAGCCCTTATCCCCCAGGGGTCGTGGGTTTGATGCTCTTCGACGCCTGGGGGATAAGGGCTGAGGCCCCACCTCCCTGGCTGCGCTTACGCGAAGTAGCTCACACCGCCCTCGAACAGCGGCTGGTATGCGTTGCCGGGCACGTTCTTGTAGAGGCCGGCTCCGCTGCGCTCGGTGTGGCCCATCTTCCCCAGTACGCGGCCGTCGGGCGAGGTGATGCCCTCGACGGCCATGAACGACCCGTTGGGGTTGGAGCGCAGGTTCATGGACGGCAGCCGGTCGGCGTTCACGTACTGCGTGGCAATCTGCCCTGCGGCCTCCAGGCGCTCCAGCTCGTCGGCGGTGCAGACGAAACGTCCCTCTCCGTGGCTGATCGCGATGTTGTGCACGTCGCCTACCTGGCACTTGGAGAGCCACGGCGAGATGGTCGAGGCTACGCGCGTGCGCACGAGGCGGCTCTGGTGGCGCCCAATGGGGTTGAACGTGAGGGTGGGGGAGTCCTCGCGCGCGTCGACGATGTCGCCGTAGGGAACGAGGCCCAGCTTGATGAGTGCCTGGAACCCATTGCAAACGCCCAGCATAAGGCCATCGCGCGCCTGCAGCAGGTCGCGAACCGCCTCGGTGACGGCGGGGTTGCGGAAGAAGGCCACGATGAACTTGGCGGAGCCATCGGGCTCGTCACCGCCGGAGAAGCCACCGGGGATGAAGACAATCTGGCTCTCGCGGATGGCCCGCACCATCGCGTCGACGCTCTCGGAGACCGCCTGCGGCGTGAGGTTGTTCACGATCACCGTCTTTGCCACGGCGCCCACGCGCTCGAACGCGCGCGCGGAGTCGTACTCGCAGTTGGTTCCCGGGAAGACGGGAATTACCACGCGCGGCTTGGCAAAGCTGGGGCCGGTGGTGTGGCGCGTGGGCGTGACGCCGGCCTTCTCGGCATCAAACGAGAGGGGTGCGCAAGCCGGTCCCTCGGCCTTGCCCAGGTACGGGTACACGCCAGAGAGCGCGTTCTCCCAGGGCTTCTGCAGGTCGTCCAGGATGGACATGCGCTCGCCGCAAGCGTAGAGCGCGTACTCCGCAAGCGTCTCGCCAAACGCTGCCACGGTCACGCCCTGCGGCGCCTCCGGCAGGTTGGCGCTCTGTGCAAGCTCGATCACAAAGCTGCCGTACGCGGGGTTGAGCAGCGCCTCCTGAGTGAACTCGGGGCGCACGCGCAGGCCAATGAAGTTGCCCACGCACATCTTGAACATGGCCTCGGCCATGCAGCCGTACCCCGGCGTGCTCACGGCGCGCGCGGCACCGGCGCCAATGAGCTTCTCGACATAGTCAAACGCGGCGAGAAGAGACTCCGCCTTGGGCGTGATGCCGTCGTCTCCGTACTCCGGCACCACAACAATCACCTGGTCGCCGGCGTGCTTGAACTCTGGCGAGGTCACCCGGTCAACCGTGCCCAGACCGGTGGCAAATGAGACCAGCGTGGGCGGCACGTCGAGGTCCTCGAACGAGCCAGACATCGAGTCCTTGCCGCCAATGGAGCCGATGCCCAGGTCAAGCTGGGCCATGAGCGCGCCGAGAAGCGCGGCCGTGGGCCTGCCCCAGCGCCGGGGATCGTCGCGGAGCTTCTCGAAGTACTCCTGGAACGTGAGGTAGAAGTTCCTGTGCTCGAAGCCCATGTCCACGAGCTTGGAGACAGACTCGACAACGGCAAGGTAGGCGCCCGTGTACTCGTCCTCGCTCATGAGGTAGGGGTTGTAGCCCCACGCCATGCCCGAGCACGTGGTGGTCTCGCCGTCCACCGGAAGCTTGGCAGCCATGCCAAGCGCGGGCGTGAGCTGGGTTGTGCCGCCAAACGGCATGAGCACGGTTGCGGCGCCAATGGTGGAGTCGAACCTCTCCGCCAGGCCCTTGTTGGATGCCACATTGAGGTCGCTCACCAGCGAGACCATCTTCTGCGCAAAGGTGTCGCCGGCCCACTCGTGATGGTACTCGTGCGGTGCGCACACTCGCACCGAGGTGGACTTGGGCGCGCCGTTGGACGAGAGGAACTCGCGGCTCACGTCCACGATGGTCTTGCCGCGCCAGGTCATACGCAGGCGGGGCTCCTTGGTGACCTCGGCGACAACCGTGGCCTCGAGGTTCTCCTCGTGCGCGTAGCCCAGGAACTCGTCCACGTCCTCGGGCGCCAGCGCCACGGCCATGCGCTCCTGCGATTCGGAGATGGCAAGCTCGGTACCGTCGAGGCCGTCGTACTTCTTGGGCACGCGGTCAAGGTCGATGAGAAGCCCGTCGGCAAGCTCGCCGATGGCAACCGAGACGCCGCCGGCGCCAAAGTCGTTGCAGCGCTTGATGAGGCGACACGCGTCACCGCGGCGGAAGAGCCGCTGCAGCTTGCGCTCGGTGGGGGCGTTGCCCTTCTGGACCTCGGCGCCGTCCTTCTCGAGCGACTCCACGTTGTGCGCCTTGGAGCTGCCCGTGGCCCCGCCAATGCCGTCACGGCCGGTGCGGCCGCCGAGAAGCACGATCTTGTCGCCCGGCGCGGGGCACTCGCGACGCACGTGGCTTACGGGCGTCGCGCCCACCACGGCGCCAATCTCCATGCGCTTGGCCACGTAGCCCGGGTGGTAGAGCTCGGAGACCTGGCCGGTGGCAAGGCCGATCTGGTTGCCGTAGGAGGAGTAGCCGGCTGCCGCGGTGCGGCAGATCTTGCGCTGCGGGAGCTTGCCGGGAAGCGTGCTCGACACCGGTGCCGTGGGGTCTGCCGCGCCGGTCACGCGCATGGCCTGGTACACGTAGCTGCGGCCCGAGAGCGGGTCGCGGATGGCGCCGCCAATGCAGGTTGCCGCGCCGCCAAACGGTTCGATCTCGGTGGGGTGGTTGTGCGTCTCGTTCTTGAAGAGGTAGAGCCAGTCCTCGTCGTGGCCGTTGACGTCGACCTTTGCCTTCACGGTGCAGGCGTTGATTTCCTCGGACTCGTCCAGGCCGGTAAGCTGACCCGTGTGCTTGAGCCACTTGGCGCCGATGGTGCCCATGTCCATGAGGCAGACGGGCTTGTCATCGCGGCCGAGCTGGTGACGGATGTCCATGTAGCGGCGGAACGCGGCCGCCACCTGGGTGTTGTCGAACTGGATGTCGCTGAGGGCGGTGCCAAAGGTGGTGTGACGGCAGTGGTCAGACCAGTAGGTGTCGATCATGCGGATCTCGGTGATGGTGGGCACGCGCCCCTCGTGTGCAAAGTAGCTCTGACAGAACTTGGCGTCGGCCACGTCCATGGCCAGTCCGCGGTCGCGCACAAAGGCCTCGATGCCCTTCTCGTCCAGGTCGAGGAATCCGTCCAGGACCTCGACGTCCGCGGGCTCGGGGTACGCGGTGGTAAGGGTCTCGCGCTTCTCGAGCGACGCCTCGCGCGCCTCGACCGGGTTGATCACGTAGCGCTTGATGGCGTCGAGGTCCTCGTCGGTGAGCGAGCCCTCCAGCACGTAGACCTTGGCGTTTCTCACCGTGGGACGCTCGCCCTGCGAGACGAGCTGGATGCACTCGGCCGCCGAGGCGTCGCGCATGTCAAACTGACCGGGCAGGGACTCCACGGCAAAGACGCGCGCGCCCTCCGCAACCTCGGGCATCTCGCGCGTGGCTCGGTCTGTCTGCGGCTCGGAGAAGACCACGGGCACGCACTGCTCGAAGAGCTCCTCCGAGATGCCCTCGACGTCGTAGCGGTTGATGATGCGCAGGCCCGTGAGCGACGAGATGCCCAGCATGTGCCGCAGCTCGTGGCTAAGCGCCCGCGCCTCCCCGTCGAATCCGTCCCTTTTCTCAACGTAGATGCGCGAGACCATCGAGGCCACCTTTCCTGCTGGGTGTGGGCAGAGGGCGTCGCGGGTGCGACGCCGAGAAGGACCGCTCACCATTCTACGGCAGCCGGGGCGCTGGCGTTGGAAGGCGCTCTGCGCGTCACACATTCGTTGCCGAACAGCTTGCGGCTATGAATAACCTCACACGTGATATTTCTATTTTGATGTGCGAAACGAAAAGTCCAGTTGAGGTTGAACATATATCAAATAAGAAACAACACGTGTGAGGTTTGTGGCCAGCTGCCCAATAGTTTGTGCACAGGTGTACGCCGGGGCTGAGAAATGCGACGCGCCGAGAAGGACGCCCTGCCGAGAAAAACAACCGCCCCGGTCGCGGCGTGCGACTGGGGCGGCAATACGCGCTGGGCGAGAAGGGCTAGTCGTCCTCGTCGATCTTCTGGAGCGTTGCCATGATGGGCGGGATGATCTGCTTCTTGCGGCTCACCACGCCCTTGAGCAGCGCCATGCCATCCTTGGGCGTGACGTCGAAGGCCT
>CAJMLD010000107.1 GCA_905214175.1 uncultured bacterium | reverse complement strand
CTAACAAAGATTGGCTGGCGCTATGAGGGCACTGGCTGGTATGCGCCGACCTCAGGCGGTCGTGTTCTGCGCCTCTACAACCCCTACAACGGCGAGCACCTCTATACCGTTGACCAATCGGAGTACGAGAGGCTCCAGGGGATAGGCTGGAAAGGGGAGGGGCTTGCCTGGCATACGGCCAAGCCCACCTCTGGCGAGGCGATCTTTAGGCAGTTCAATCCCTACGAGACGGTTGGCACGCACCACTACACCACCAGCACTGCCGAGCGTGACCACCTTGTGTCTCTCGGCTGGAAGGACGAGGGTGTTGCCTGGTATGGTGCATAGGCGTCTTGTATAGCGTGAGGCAGTTGCCTTTCGGCTAACTCTCAGACGTGTATACTATCTCCTCAGCTGCAATTTGGGGGGACGCCATGAATCGTCATATTGGTTGGCTGAGGCATTTGGCCTTGCTGACAAGCCTTGCTATGGCAGTTGTCCTATGTGCAAGTGCCACTCCGGCTTTTGCCCAGGGTACTCTTAGAGCAGTGGCGATGTACCGGCTCTACAACCCCTTTACCGGTGAGCATCTGTACACCTCGAGCACGGATGAGCTCACGCGTCTTGACCGGATTGGGTGGAACTACGAGGGCATTGGTTGGTACGCGCCTGAGGAGTCTTCTACGCCGGTCTATCGTCTCTACAACAAGTATTCGGGAGACCATCACTACACGACGAGCTTGGATGAGTACAACTCGCTTGTTGCCCTTGGCTGGAGCGGCGAGGGTGTTGGCTGGTACTCTGACGATGCCAAGAGCGTCGAGCTTTACCGGCAGTTCAACCCCTATGCCAGCATTGGTACGCATAACTACACGACATCGCGTGACGAGAACGACCACCTTGTGTCGTTGGGGTGGCATGCGGAAGGCACCGCGTGGTACGGGCTCAACCGTGCGTCGGTGGGTACCGTCGTAAATGGCACCCCCATCCTTGGGACAAGTGAGCACTCAAGGGGGCAGGTGAAGGACAACCTCTCCTCCGCGCTCAAGGCTCGCGGCAGGGAGTTTCCATCTGACGTGTTCGCACAGTATGGCGCGAGCAACGTGGACGAGTTCGTCGACCGCCTCTTCGATGCCGCCGAGGCAGAGGGCGTGCGTGCCGATGTCATCTACGCACAGGCCATGGTCGAGACTGGCTACCTTGCGTTTGGCGGTGCCGTACAGCCTGAGTACTGTAACTTCAGCGGGCTTGGGGCGACCGACAGCGGAGGCGACCCCAACAGGTTCTCTAGCGTCTACGAGGGTTTTCTCGCCCAGGCGCAGCATCTACGTGCCTATGCCGGCTATAGCCCTCGTTCATCGACCATAGTGGACCAGCGCTATGGTACCTGGCTCTTTGGCCGTGCTACTACGGTGGAGGGCCTTTCGGGTACGTGGGCCAGCGATTCTGGTTACGGCGCAAGCATTCTCGCCATTCTCTACGGCTTCTAGTATTGGCCGGGCATTGTCACCCGGAGCTTCAAGGGGGAAATCGTATCGTGCAACATGAGAACCACACGTTCTGCCTGACGAATCGCGTAGCCCTGGTGACTACGCTGGGGCTTGCCCTGCTGGGGGACCCCCGTCATTGCGCTTGGTGCCGAGAACAGCGTGCCAACAACAGTGGGCGTTGCTCCTGTCTCGGAGCCCGTGCAATCGCAGGCTGACGAAAGCAACGCTCGGCCCATAGCTTCTCAGGCGACCGATTCGGATGCTACGGGTGAGACCACTCCCAAGGATGAGCCGCAAGAGGCCGCCGCTAGTGGTGCCGATGAGCCCCCTGTCGCACCGGACGCTGCCAATGAGACAACCACAGTCTCGGAGCAGCAGACCCAGGTACGGAACTCTGCTTCTTCTCAGCAGCCGGAGGTCAAAAACGAGGAGACCCCAGAGGTCGTCCAAACCGAGGAGAACCCGGAGACCGTCCAAGCCGACACAACCGCCGCTTCCTCTGATGCTGCAGAATCCTCATCCCACGCGGAGGCCGTTAAGATAAGCGACTCTACCTCGGCGGCAGCTCCCAAGGACGGTGCGTCGGCTGCGGCCACGACCTCCTCGCTCGAGCCTGCCAAGGAGAGCGTTTCCGCAGTTCCCATGTACCGTCTGTATAACAGGTATAATGGCGAGCATCTCTTTACGTCCTCCGCTTCTGAGGCGCAAAATCTCGTTTCGCTCGGCTGGTCTGGCGAGTCCGTCGCATGGTTTACTCCCAGCTCCGGAACCGCCGTCTATCGCCTCTACAACCCCTACTCTGGCGATCATCACTACACCACGGACAAGAGCGAGTACGATTACCTCGGTTCCATTGGCTGGAACCCGGAGAATGTTGCGTTCTACTCTGACGGCTCCCAAGCCACCCCGGTCTTTCGTCTTTTCAACCCGTATGTGACCGTTGCCACGCATCATTACACCACGTCTCAGAGCGAGTACAACTATCTGGGTACGATTGGTTGGAAGCAAGAGGGCAAGGGCTGGTACGGCGTAGCCATGCCTGCGGATGGCTGGTATGTCTCGCCAACCGGAGAAGAGCTTTACATCCAGGGCGGCGTCGTGAAGTCAGACGCGGTTGTCACCAACGAATCTGGCCAGGAGCGCTACCTCACCTCGGCGGGCTTTGTTGCCAAGGGCTCGAGATGGACGTCGCCATCAACTGGCTATATCTATGTCACTGCAGACGATGGCACGATTACTCAGAAGCTCAATTCGAATCTACAAACAGGCCTTGACTAATGCTGGCTCAAGAGCTCGCCCTATTGGTCTGGTGCTGGCGCAGTCAAGGAACTCCTCATGAACGTCCACTATTCAAAGGGCCGTTATGGGGCATCCATCTCCAAGATTGTCATTCACCACAACATGGGCAACCTCACGACGGAGACCTGCTATGCCACATGGCAGACGCGCGCTGCATCGGCGCATTATCAGGTTGAGGCAAACGGTACGGTGGGCCAGCTTGTGCTTGACTCGGACACGGCATGGCAAGCAGGAAACTGGCAGATAAACACGAGGAGCATTGGCATCGAGCATGCGGACTACGGAGACGCTTCTGGGCAGTGGCGCATGACCGAGGCGACCATCAACTCAGGGGCTCGCCTTGTCGCCGCACTGTGCCTGGAGTACAACCTCGGCAGGCCCCAGTGGGGTGTCAACGTAGTGGGGCACAACGAGTGCACCTCCACGGAATGCCCCGCCTCGCTTGCCGTTGGCGGCTCGCAGCATAACGAGTACCTGGCTAAAGCCCAGGAGTGGTACGACAAGCTCTCGAGGATCTAGGGTAAAGCGGTTCGAGAAAGCGAGACGCCCCGTCGGATAATCCGGCGGGGCGCCTTTCTCTTAGAAGTGCCAGTAGGAGTTGAGCGGTTCGTAGGTCCTCAAGTGCGGGCTGTAGGAGGGATCGCCCTCGGCATAGTACGACGGCCATTTCACGTGCATGAGACCAATCTCGTGCGCAAAGCGGTCGTGCTGCTCGGGGGAGTAGTCGGAGCCGCGGGAGGCCGACTCGAAGTGCGTGAGCGCCACCTGGGGCGTGTACACCACCAGCAGACCATGCTTGCGAAGTCGCAGGCAGAAGTCGACGCCGTTGAAAGTCACGGCTAATGTCTCGTCGAGCCCTCCCAACTCATCGAAGAGCGCGTGACGGACCATGAGGCAGGCCCCTGTCACGGCGGAGAGGTCCTGCTCGCACTCGACCAGGGACCAATAGCCATGGTCACTGTCGGGAAGGTCCATCCCAAAGTGGTTGGCACATCCTCCGCTCACGATGACGCCGGCGTGCTGGATGGTGTTGTCGGGGTAGAGGAGACGCGCACCAACCGCGCCGACGTCCTTGCGCGCCGCAAGGCCCACCAAGCGTTCGAGCCAGTCTACCGTCCTCAGCTCCATGTCGTTGTTCAGGAGGAGCAGGTAGTCGCTGGAGGATTCCTGGGCACCATAATTGATGATGCTTGAGTAGTTGAAGTCGCCCTTGCCCTGCCACGCGACTACCCGCACGCGCCCCTTGTTCTCATGCTGCACCTGCTCGTAGTACGAGAAGGTCTCCTCGCGCTCGCTGTTGTTCTCGATAACGACCACCTCGTAGTTGTCATAGGTGGTCCTGCCGAGGATGGAGTCAACGCAACGCTGGAGGAGCTCCACGTGGTCGCGCGAGGGGATGAGGATGGAGACGAGCGGGTGCTCGGCGGGTGGCCTGTGGAACACGTGGTAGGAGAAGGGACGCTCTCCCTCGGACACCTCGACGTCTACGCCTATGCGCTTGAAGTGGGCACGCACCGCGGCCATGCCTGCCTCCTGAGCGTAGGTCTTGGCGTCGCTGCTCGTTGCCGTGGACGTCTCCCACATGCGCCAATGGTAGAGGACGTGGGGTACGTGGGTAACGCGGCGGGCCTTCTCTACGGCCTGCAGCGTAAGGTGGTGGTCCTGCGCGCCCTCGAACGCGGGGTTGTCAAACTCCAGGTTCATGAGGAGGCTGCGGCGCACCGCAAGCATGTGACAGATGTAGTTCTTGCAGGTGAGGAGGTCAATCTCGAACTGCGGCTTGAGGAAAGGCTGTACGTGCGTGCCCGCGGGGTCAATCTTGTCCTCGTCGCAGTAGAGCACGTCCGTCTCGGGATCTTTGTTCACGGCTTCGGTGTAGTGGAAGAAGAGGTCCGGCTCAATCGTGTCGTCATGGTCGACAAAGCCCACGAAGTCACCGGTTGCCGCGCGGATTCCCGCAGCCGTGTTGAGCGTGATGCCCAGATTCTTGTGGAGCGTGATGCTGCGGATTCTCTCGTCAGACGCAACGGCGGCAGCAACCTCCTCGGCAAGCTCCCCGTCCTCGGGGGACGCGTTTACCAGGATGAGCTCCCAGTGCGGATAGGATTGCGAGACAAACCCTGCCACGAGGTCCTCGAGCTGCTGGTGCGTGGTGTGGAAAAGCGGGACAACGACGCTCCACGTGACCTCGTTGTCAAAGCGCACCTCGCTCTGGAGGCGAAGCTCCCAAGGCTGGACCTGCTGCTTGTGGAACCACTCGTTGTAATAGGGGTCGCGATCAGCGGACCTCGTGAGAACCTCGTTCTCGTAGACAAGGTGGTCGAGGTCAGGCTTTGCCAGTTCGAAGAAGGTGTGCTGGTGCGGGTCGGCCTTGTCCCACGCATCAAAGATGACGGTGCGTTCGTCTCGGGGCAAGCGAACGGAGAAGACCGTCTCGCGGTACTTGACCGTGGGGGAGAAGCGGGAGTCGAACTTCTGAGAGCCCATGAAGATAGGCGCCGAGTCGACGGAAGCCAGTGCCTGGTCCCGAACGCGAAGAGCCACCTCTCCGTCATCGCGCCAGGGCACACGAACCGCCACGCGTACGATGGCCGACCCCCTGTCCGGGATGGCCTTCTTGATGAAAATGGTCGAGAAGAGGAACTGGTGGCCATAGTCGTAGTCGCGGATTCTGTCCGTGAGGTCCTTGTGGACGCGGTAGTTCATGCGGGACTGCAGCTTTGCGTTCCGCAGGCTCACGGTTGCCGCGCCAACTTCAAACCACGCGCTGGCATCCTGAATGGCCCCGTCGGAGGCAAAGATGGCGTAGGAGATGCTTGACGTGTTGGAGTGCGCGTCGACAAGGACAACCACGGCTTCCGTCGGGGTGTCGCGGAAGACCTTGGCGGGAACGTCCCAGCCGTTGTCGTCCTGGGCCTGGATGTCGAGGAGCGCGCTTTGTGAGACACCCTCGAGCGAGATGAGCTGGTAGATCTTCTCGGCATGCCTGCAGATGCCCATGGTGGAAATGTTCAAGCTGACCGCCTTGCGTTGTACGTGTGCCTTTATCCAGTGTATTTGTAAGTGTTAAGTATACGATTTGCTCGTTAGCGGAGCAGTGTGGTGGGAAGCCGGCCTGCAATTTACATGATGAGAGGCAACGCCCAGGCCGAGACGGGCGACCACTTTCTACAATCTG
>CAJMLD010000106.1 GCA_905214175.1 uncultured bacterium | reverse complement strand
GCGGCGGGGCTTCTCGCCGCGTAACATTGGAAGGGGAAGCCATGGCTAATAACGTGGAGAAGCCCGGCGAAGATGCCGTCGAGAAGGGCAAGGCCATTGCGAGCGCCCACTTCGTGGGCATTGGCGGTGCGGGCATGAGCGGCATCGCCCTCGTGCTCAACAAGCGTGGCTGCAAGGTCACCGGCTCCGACCTCAAGAGCTCCCACTACGTGCGCGAGCTCGAGGACGCGGGCATCGACGTGACCATTGGACATGGTGCCGCGACCATCGACCGCGTCTCACCCGAGGTCGTTGTGATCTCGAGCGCCATCCCCGAGACCAACCCCGAGGTCGTTCGTGCCCGCGAGCTGGGCATCCCCATCTGGCCGCGCGCCAAGATGCTGTCGTATCTCTCCAACAACGCCATCACCGTTGCCGTTGCCGGCACGCACGGCAAGACCACCACGTCGTCCATGATCGCAACGATGCTCGACCACCTTGGTTGGGACCCCTCGTTCCTCATTGGTGGCGTGGTCGAGGGCTACGACACCAACGGCAGGAACGGCGAGGGCGGCTACTTTGTCTGCGAGGCAGACGAGTCCGACGGCTCCTTCCTCTACCTCAACCCCAACGTGGTGGTGGTCACCAACATTGAGGCCGACCACCTCGACCACTACGGCACCCTCGAGAACATCGAGAAGACCTTCTGCACCTTCATGGGTCTGGTTGGCGAGGACGGCACGGTCGTCGTGAACGGCGACAACCCCCACTACGTGGAGCTTGCTCGCTCGACCGGCCGTCACGTGGTGACCTACGGCTTCGACAAGGGCAACGACTACGTTTGCACCCCCGAGGAGGGGCTGGCGCCGCATCGCCTTGCTATGCGCTTCTCAGTGAAGGCCCCATCCGGTGTCTCGGTCGACGTGACCATCAAGTCGAATCCCGGTCGCCACAACATGGCAAACGCGACGGCCGCCATCGCCGTGGCCGATGTCCTTGGGGCAGATCTTGCCCAGGCTGCCGAGAAGCTCTCCGAGTTCAAGGGGGCCCGCAGGCGCTTCACCCACGTGGGCGACATCGATGGCGTCACCGTGGTGGATGACTACGGCCACCACCCCACCGAGATCGCTGCCACGCTCGATGCCGCCTCGCAGCTTGGCTTCGACCGCATTGTCTGCGTGTTCCAGCCGCACCGCTACAGCCGCACCAAGGCGCTCGAGCCGCTCTTTGCGCATGCCTTTGACAAGGTGGACGTCCTGCGCGTGATGGACGTGTTCTCGGCAGGCGAGATGCCCATCCCGGGCATCTCTGGCAAGACCGTCTCGTCCCAGGTCGAGGCGGCGGGCACGGTGCCCGATGTGGCCTATGTCCCCAACCGCCACGAGCTCATCCAGAACCTCTGCGACACCTGCCGTCCGGGCGACCTGCTCATCACGCAGGGCGCGGGCGACGTCACCCAGATTGGCCCCGCGTTCATTGCCGCCATGCGCGAGCGTGACGAGAAGAAAGACGAGAAGTAGGCGTGAGCGTCTTCAACGCATACATGAGCCTCTCGGGGGCCATTGACGCAGACGTGATCCGTGGTGAGCGTCTCTCTCACCGCACGACGTACCGCATCGGCGGGCCTGCCGCGCTCTTCGTGTGCGCGAACACCTACGAGGCCCTGCTAAAGACCGTCGAGGTCCTGCGTGCCGAGCGCGTGCCCTGGGTCGTCATGGGCAAGGGCTCCAACATCCTTGCTGCCGACACCGGCTACGATGGCTGCGTCATCACGCTTGGCCGCGAGTTCTCACGCATGAGCTTTGCCGAGGATGGCCGCGTGACGGCAGGCGCTGCCCTTCCGCTCTCGAAGCTCGTCTCTGAGGCCATGAAGCGCTCGCTGACGGGCCTCGAGTTCTGCGCCGGCATCCCTGGCACAGTGGGTGGAGCCGTCTCGATGGACGCGGGGACCCGCCACGAGTGGGTGGGTGCCGTCATCGAGGACGTGGTGAGCCTGCGTCCGGGCAAGGGGCTGGTGCGCCATGCCGCCTCCGAGGTCGAGTGGGGCTATCGCGTGACCTCGCTGCCTACCACCGAAATCGTTCTCGAGGCCACGTTTCGTCTTCAGCCGGGCAACCATGACGCCATTGCGCACGACGTGGAGGAGAGGCTGCGCCGTCGCAGCCAGTCCCAGCCCATGGGAAGGCCCTGCTGCGGCTCTGTCTTCAGGAACCCGGGCTCGCGTTCCGCGGCGGTCATGATCGAGGCATGCGGCCTCAAGGGCTATCGCGTGGGTGGGGCCGTGGTCTCCGACGTCCACGCCAACTTCATCGTGAACGATGGCGGGGCGCATGCCCACGACGTGGTGGAGGTCATGCGCCACGTCCACGACGCTGTGCGCGACAAGTATGAGATTGACCTCCAGCCCGAGGTCAAGCTGCTCGGGTTTGGGGGCATAGGGAGAGCACGGCATGGCGTCAGATGAGAGAAGAAGGCCAACGGCGCGCAAGGCGACGAGGCGGCCAACGCAGGGGCGTCAGTCCCGCCCCTCGCGCCCCGCTCCCGCGCCGCGCAGCCGTGCCTCGCGTCCAGCGCGAGGCGCCAAGTCCTCCCCAATGGCACAACGCAGGCCAAAGGCTGCACCAAGGCCCAAGCCGGCGAGGCCTGTCTCGTCGTCAGCACCCAGGCAGGAGCGACTGTCTGCCCTCCGGCCGCAGAGAGCACCTCGGCCTCAGAGCGGGCGCGAGGCCAGGGAGGCGCGCGCACGTCAGGTTCGCACCGCGGGTGCCCTGGGCATTGCCATGCGTGTCGCGATCGTTATCGGCGTTGTCGCTGCCGTTTTGGGCGTAGTGTTTCTCGTCCTGAGCAACACCTCGACCTTCCAGATCACCTCTATCGATGCCGTGGCGAGCGACCACGTGAGCGCCGACGACATCCAGAAGCTTGCTAACGTCGAGGAAGGCACGACCCTTCTCAACGTGGACACCAACACAATCACCCAGAACCTTCTGAAGAACCCCTGGGTGGAGTCGGTGAGCGTGGAGCGCGAGTTCCCCGACAAGCTCAAGATTTCCGTCACCGAGCGCACGGTTGAGGCGGTCGTGGTCATGAGCTCGCGAAGCGTCGCGTGGTACCTGGGGGAGGGCGAGGTCTGGCTCGAGCCTGTTAACCTCGACGTCTCCGACAATCAGTCCGCAGACGACGTTGCCCTCGAGAAGGCTACGTCCGTGGGAGCCATCCTCATCACCGGGGTGCCCGCAACCGTCGATCCCGTGGCGGGCTCCAAGGCTACCGATGACGTGATAACAGCCGTCCGCAGCTACCTCGACGGCTTCTCGCCCGACTTCGCATCCCAGATCGTGAGCTTCACGGCTCCCAGCGAGGCGAGCATCTCGTGCGTCCTCGCAAGCGGAGTGGAGATTTCCCTGGGGTCTCCCTCGGACATCTCCTCCAAGGAGGAGGTCGTCCAGAGCCTGCTTGCTGAGTACCCGAACGAACTCACTTACATCAACGTCCGCGTGCCCTCGAGCCCCTCGTACCGAAAGATCGATTCTTCCAACGTGACGGCGGGGACGGGTGCCACAGGCTCCTCGGAGACTGGGTCGACGAGTTCGAATACCTCTACGCAGAGCGCAACCTGAGGTAAAAATCTCTTAGTCTCAAGCTCTACTTGAGTGTTTTCTTCCTCAAATACGGTGTTGTTTACCTGCGATTTTCACCGTTTGCACAAAGTGTTTGACGAGAGCGCACCCAATGTGCAAATATACGTCGCTTCGTGGGGAGCATCTGGCTTAACCTGAGGTTTAGGGTTTCTACCAGCGCTTTTCAGGGGGCTGGACGAAAAACGTCACATGAGCGAAGCACGAACGCACCAGCAAGGGCGCTGGCACAGGGCCGCCGCCAACGAGGAGGAAACGATGAAGGACACCGAGGTCCCCAGCAACTATCTCGCCGTGATTAAGGTTGTTGGCGTGGGCGGCGGCGGCACCAACGCCGTTAACCGTATGATCGAGGAGGGCATCCGCGGCGTCGAGTTTGTCGCCATCAACACCGATGCCCAGGCGCTTGCCATCTCCGATGCGGACATCAAGGTGCACATTGGCACCGACATCACCAAGGGCCTGGGCGCCGGCGCCAACCCTGAGGTTGGCCAGGAGGCCGCCGAGGAGAGCCGCGACGAGATCAAGCAGGCGCTTGCCGGCTCCGACATGGTCTTCATCACCGCCGGCGAGGGTGGCGGCACAGGCACCGGCGCGGCGCCGATCGTTGCCGACATCGCCAAGAACGACGTGGGCGCCCTTACCGTGGGCGTCGTCACCAAGCCCTTCTCGTTCGAGGGCCGCAAGCGCTACAACTCTGCGGCCGAGGGCATCAAGAACCTCTCCGAGAACGTCGACACGCTCATCGTGATCCCAAACGACCGCCTGCTCGACCTCTCCGAGAAGAAGACCACCATGCTCGAGGCCTTCCGCATGGCCGATGACGTGCTGTGCCAGGGCACCCAGGGCATCACGGACCTCATCACCGTCCCCGGTCTTATCAACCTCGACTTTGCAGACGTCTGCACCATCATGAAGGGTGCGGGCACGGCCATGATGGGCATTGGCACCGCCTCCGGCGATTCTCGTGCAACCGACGCCGCCTCCGAGGCCATCTCCAGCCCGCTGCTCGAGACCTCTACCGACGGCGCCACGCGCGTGCTGCTCTCCATTGCCGGCAACAAGGACCTCGGCATCCAGGAGATCAACGACGCGGCAGACCTCGTCGCCAAGAATGTCGACCCCGAGGCAAACATCATCTTTGGTACCGTCGTCGACGAGTCCCTCGGTGACCAGGTGCGCGTCACCGTCATTGCCACCGGCTTCAACGATGCCAACATCCAGCCCACGCTGCCCACCATGCCGGTGGCTCGTCCGCAGTCTCAGGCGTCCAAGTCAAAGCAGCGTCCCTACAGCGCGCCGGCTCCCGCGAGCCGTCCCGCTGCCCCCGCGGCGAGCGGTGACAACAAGGAGTTCGATATCCCCGACTTCCTGAAGCGCAGCCGCATCTAGCGCCATGTCCGAGCCCACGCTCACAAGGTACCAGTCGCACGGCGTGACCCTTCTGGGGGACGTTACCGTCCCCCAGGGGGTCGCTCTTGCGTTCACGGAGCGTACGGGCGGCGTCTCCACGGGCTGCTACGCCTCCCTCAACCTGGGAAGCGCCTGTGGAGACGATCCGTCCTCAGTGGCCGAGAACCGCCGCCGTGCTCTTGCTGCGCTCGGGGCGGAGGGCTGCGCTGACGCGCTCGTGAACCCGCACCAGGTGCATGGCGACAGGATCGTCGTGGTTCGATCCGCAGACGCGGGCGCCGTCCGAGCCGCCCAGGCCGATGCGGCTTCGGGCGCAGACGCAATCGTCTGCACGGCCGCCAAGGTGCCTGTGCTGCTCTGCTTTGCGGACTGCGTGCCCGTGATCCTCGTGGCGCCCGGTGGCTTTGCCGTGGCGCACTCCGGATGGCGGGGAACCATCGCCCGGATAAGCGCCAAGGCGGCGCGGGCCCTTGCTGCGGAGACCGGCTCGTCCGTCTCGCAGGTCCTTGCCTACGTTGGTCCCCACATCGGGCGCGAGGACTACGAGGTCTCGCCCGAGCTTGCGGACCGTTTCTCGGCCGAGTTTGGGCCAGGCGTCATTTGGGGTGAGCGCAACCTCGACCTTGGGGTGGCCGTTGTAGGTGCACTCGTGGACGCTGGGGTCCCCAGGAGTTCCATCACCTGTTGTGATGTCTCGACCGCGTCGGCAACCGAGAGGTTCTTCTCGTACCGGGCCGAGCACGGGTCATGCGGGCGCCACGGCGCCATGGCCGTGATGGTGGGGGAGTAGCGAGGGTCGCCCTTTGGGCGTGGTTTTTCATCGAGGTAATGGGAGCTGGTCACCGATGGACGAAACAGAGGACGAGCGCTACGCGGCGTTTCTCGTCGAGCGCAGGGAGGAGATTCTCCAGCGCATAGCCGAGGCCGC
>CAJMLD010000105.1 GCA_905214175.1 uncultured bacterium | reverse complement strand
CTCTCGCGCCAGACGGTGAGCTCGGCCATGAGGTCGCTCGTCGCCCGTGGCCTGGTGACGCTCGAGCGTGACGAGAACAACCGGCGCAGCAAGATTGTGACCCTCACGTCTGAGGGCCGTGTCTTTTGCGACAGGGAGGTCTCGCCTGCGCTTCGGGCTGAGCAGCGTGCCTTCGATTCGCTCTCGCCGCGTGACCGGGCAGACCTCGTTGCGCTCGTTCGCCGGTATGCGGTCGCAATCGACCTTGAGATGCAGGCTCTGCATATGGATGGGCCAGCTGCGAGCGGATTGTCCAACGGGCCTGCTGCGAGCGGGCCAGCCGAGAGCGCAGGGGAGGCGAGGCCAAATGTCCGCTGAGCGTGACTACAGCAAGCGCGCGTCGTGGAAGGTTCTCACGCAGCTCGTGCGCCCACATTGGCGCCTTGCCGCGGCCTCGCTGGTGCTGCTGCTTGCCGACATCGTGGGCATGCTCCTCATTCCCACGCAGCTTGCCGCCCTCGTGAACGTGGCCGTGGGCACGCGCGACACCGCCGAGCTTGCCACGCATGGCATCGCCATGCTCGTGGCTGCCGTGGTGGGGTCCGGCGGATGCGTGGCCTCCTACTACGTGGCCTCGCGCCTTGCGGCCTATGTTGGTCGCGACCTGCGTGTGGCCGTCTACAAGAAGTCGCTTGCGCTCTCTGGGGCCGACTTTAACGCGTTTGGCACGGGTTCGATGATCACCCGCACGCTCTCGGATGCCAATGTGGTGCAGCAGACCCTGCTCATGGCCTTCATGATGGTTTTTCCGGTGCCCGTCACCTGCGTGGTTGCCATCGTCCTGGCATACGGCATCGACCCCGTGATGGGGCGTCTCCTCCTTCTTGTTACGCTTGCCATGCTCGTCATCTCGCTCATCGCAATCGCCAGGTCGACGCCCATCTTCCTTGCCATGCAGGGCTATGTTGACCGCATGAACTCGCGGCTGCGCGAGGTTGTTACCGGCACGCGCGTCATCCGCGCCTTTGGCAAGGAGGAACGCGAGCGCGGCCGGCTGGACGAGACCTTCGAGGACTACGCCACAAACGCCATCCGCGTCAACATGCTCTTCTCGGTTGTGGACTGCTCCACGTTCTTCCTCATGAACGTCGTCGAGGTCCTCGTCATGTGGTGGGGCGCGGACCGCGTGGGCGTGGGCGCCATGCAGATAGGCTCCATCTCCGCGCTGCTCGAGTACGCCATGCTCATCATGTTCTTCATGATGATGGCGCAGTTCGCAATGATCCAGGTGCCCAGGGCCCTCTCGTGCCTTACGCGCGCCGCTGCCGTTCTGGAGGTGGTGCCGAGCGTGGCGGATCCGGCGGTCCCCAAGCACCTGGGTGCGCCCACCAACCCGCAGCCGGGCGACGAGGTCGCGCGCTTCTCGCACGCAAGCTTCCGCTTTGCCGATGCCGATGAGGACACCCTCCATGACCTCGACTTCTCCGTGCGGCGTGGCGAGGTCACGGCAATCATGGGCAACACCGGCTCGGGCAAGTCGACCGTGGCAAAGATGCTCCTTCGCTTCCATGACGTGACGGCGGGATCGCTACTCATGCTGGGGGTCGATGTGCGTAACGTTACGCAGCAGGAGCTGCGTTCTCACATTGCCTACGTGCCCCAGCAGGCGTGGCTCTTCTCGGGCACCATCGCCGAGAACCTCCGCGACGGAGATGCCACTGCAACAGACGAGGAACTCTGGCGCGCACTCGACGTGGCACAGGCGGGCTTTGTACGGGAGCTTCCCGATGGCCTCTCCACGCGCGTCGCGCAGGGCGGGTCGAACTTCTCGGGCGGCCAGCGGCAGCGCCTTGCCATTGCCCGCGCGCTCGTGCGCCACGCGGACCTCTACGTCTTTGACGACTCGTTCTCGGCGCTCGACTACAAGACAGACGCGGCGCTGCGCCATGCCCTCGAGGGCGAGCTTGCCAACCAGGCCGTGGTTATCATCGCCCAGCGCGTGAGCACGGTACGCCATGCTGCCCAAATCGTGGTGCTCGGAGACGGTTGCGTTGTGGGCCGCGGCACGCACGACGAGCTCATGGAGACATGCCCCGCCTACAGGGACATTGTCGAGTCGCAGACGAGGGGAGGTGCCACCGCCGATGAGTGACGAGAGAAACGCGCATGACGAGAAGGGCACGCTTGACGAGGAGCGTCCGCACGACGCAAGGGGGACGGCGCGTCGCCTCTGGGAGGCGGCCGGCACGCAGCGCTGGCGCCTGGTTGTTGCCGCTGCGAGCGCCATCGTCTACGTTGCCGCAAGTCTGGGTGCCGCTGCGTACAGCGCGCATGTGGTGGATGTGCAGTGGGAGAACATCCAGGCGAGTTTCGCGAAGGGCGAGGTCTACGTTGTTGGTCTTGGCAACGGTGGTCGCGAGGTTCTCACCTACTTTAGCATCTGGACCTGCGCCTGGGCGTTCTACTCCGTGCAGTCCCTTGTGATGTCGAGCTTTGCCGAGCGGCTTAACCTCTCCCTGCGCAAGGAGATCTCGGCAAAGTTGGGGAGGCTTCCGCTCTCGTACTTCGACGCGCACCAGCCCGGAGACACCATAAGCCGCGCGACCAACGACCTCGACAAGGTCTCTGAGGTCTTGCAGCGCGGACTGTTGCAGCTCATCATCGCGTTTACGACACTGGTGGGCGCCGTCGTGCTCATGCTTCTCTCAAACCTGGCGCTGGCGCTCGTGTTCTGTGCATTTGCCGCGGCGTCGGTTGTGGTCACCAAGTTTGCCGCCAGCCGCACGCTTGATGCCGCCGCGGCGCGCCAGGACGCGCTGGGCCACCTCACCGAGAGCGTCGAGGAGGCCTACTCGGGCCGCACCGTCATCAAGGCCTTTGGCGTCGAGGACGCAAGCCTTAAGGCCGTTGAGTCACACGCCGAGAAGGTCGCCACGACAAGTGCCCGTGCGGACTTTCTCACCAACGCTATCTCTCCTGCCATCCGCTTCCTTGTGCGGCTCTCGCAAGTGGCCATTGGCCTTGCTGCCGGCGCGCTTGTCGCGGGCGGCCAGATGACAGTCGGGGCGTTCCAGGCCTTCTTCCAGTACGTGACGCAGGCGTCCGAGCCCCTCACGCAGCTCTCGCTCACGGTGAACATGCTGCAGGGCGCGCTCGCGGCAGCCGAGCGCGTGTTTGCGCTGCTCGACGCGCCAGAGATCCTGCCCGACCCCGAGGTGCCGGCAGAGCTGCCGCAGCCGGTGCGGGGTCGCGTGGCCTTCGAGCACGTGCGCTTTGGCTATTCGCCCGAGGCGCCCCTCATGCATGACGTCTCGCTCGTGGCCGAGCCCGGAGAGAAGGTTGCCATCGTGGGCGCCACGGGTGCAGGCAAGACCACACTTATCAACCTGCTCATGCGCTTCTACGAGGTGGATGGCGGCCGTATCACCATTGATGGTGTAGACACTAGGCAGCTGCGCCAACGCGACCTGCGGCGCGAGTTTGGCATGGTGCTTCAAGACGCGTGGCTCTTCGAGGGCACCATTGCCGAGAACATCGCCTACGGCAGGCCGGGTGCCACGCGTGAGGAGGTCGAGGCGGCCGCACGCGCCGCACACGTGGACTTCTTCGTGCGCACGCTCCCGCAGGGCTATGACACGCTGCTCACCGATGGCGGGGAGAACGTGAGCCAGGGCCAACGGCAGCTCCTCACCATTGCCCGTGCCATGCTCACCGACCCAGCCATGCTCATCCTGGATGAGGCGACCTCAAGCGTGGACACCCGTACCGAGCAGGCAATCGTTCGTGCGATGGAGGCCATTATGGAGGACCGCACGAGCTTTGTGATCGCGCACCGGCTCTCGACCATCGTGGACGCGGATCTCATCCTGGTCATGGACCACGGCACCATCATCGAGCAGGGCACGCACGAGTCGCTGCTGGCCAAGGGTGGTGCGTACGCGGCGCTCTACCGCAGCCAGTTCGCCTAGCCAATCTCGTCTGGCCAGACGGCGCTCGAGGGCATGGTCGCATCGCAGCTTGCGATGTCCGAGGGAATCGAGTCGTCGCTGGCGAGAAGCTCGCTTATGGTCACGAAGGTGTAGCCCTGCGCCTGGAGGTTGTCGATGATCTGCGGCAGCGCTTCGACGTCCTGGTCGCGCGGGCCGCCGCCGTCGTGCATCAGGATGATGCTCCCGGAGTGCACGTTGTCGCAGGCAGCCGAGACAATCTGGTCCACACCGGGCTGCTTCCAGTCCTCGGTGTCGATGTCCCAGCGCACGGCCACGGTGGCCACGCCCTGCGTGGCGAGCCAGGTGCGCTGCGTGAAGCTCCCGTAGGGCGGTCGAAACGCGGTGGTCTTCACGCCCGTGGCGCTTTCGATTGACGAGAAGGAGCTTGTCAGCTGGTCAAGGACGGTCTGGGAGTCGGACGCCCTGAGGTCCGGGTGGTCGTAGGAGTGGCTGCAGATCTGGCACCCCGCATCTACGATCGCCTTTGCCTCATCGGGGTTGGCGTCAACCTCCTTGCCCAGGCAGAAGAAGGTGGCCTTTACGCCCCTGTCCTGCAAGATCTGCAGATACTGCCCTGTGTACTGGCTTGGTCCGTCGTCAAAGGTGAGGGCCACGAGCTTCTTGTCGTCCGAGGGCTGCACGTCCTTAACCGTGACCGCGCAGTCTTGGCCCTGCTCGTAGACCGTGCCGTCGACCTGCTCGCCAGACTCCTGGCCAGTGAGCACGTCCTTCACCGTCGTGGACCCCCACTGAGAGATGTAGTTGATGGCTCCCACGTTGCCGTCCATGAGGAGCTTGGGCGGCTGGTTCACGGTCTCGGTGGTGTAGGGCTCCGTGCGGTTCCCCCCGTCGCTCACGGTGATGCGCTCTCCGCCGGCAACCTTGTAGGTGCTGGCTTCGTCGTAGTCCATGGCCTTGTCGTTAACGGTCACCGAGTAGGGGTAGCCTTCGCCCTCAGCGAGGACGTTTCCCGAGACGCTCACGTAGTTGCCCGGGGTTGTCTGGATCCCCTCGTCGCTCTTGAGCTGGTCGATGGTGGTGCCTACGGTCACACTCTGGAGCGTGCCGTTGACTGTCACCTGCACGGGACGGAGGCTGGTCCACCAGTAGTAACCGCCGCCGAAAAGCGCTGCAAGCACAAGGAGGGGCACAAGCGTCCGAGCCACAAAGCGCCTGCTTCGACCTTCTCCGTTGCCGCGGTTGTCACCTTCGGGCATTGCGCTGGCGTCTCCCGTGGGAATGAATCCCGCGCCCTTGCCCACAAGCCCAAAGTCACTACTATTCGAGGGACCCGCCATCCTTTTGGAGGGGGCCTTCTCGTTATTCGTCTCAGACATGCTACCTCCGGAACCTAGCCCGCTGCGTGGTGTCGTTTCTGTTTCGTTGTATCGAGGGGATGCGCCCCGATGTCTGCGTGTGAACAACCATAGCCCACTTTCCCGAATGGGGTTCATGGCTTTGGCTGCTCGTCATGTCTCAATAATTCCGACAACTCATAGCCATTGTGTTTGTGATTGTCTCGTCGTATCGACTAACGTTCACCGCCAAGGGAAGAGGTCGTGAGCACAAAAAGCCCCGCCGGCAGTCGGCGGGGCCACTGGGCCTCTGCTTTTGAGGAGGAGGGCTACTTGCCCTTCTGGTCGGTGTTGTAGAAGCCGGAGCCCTTAAACACGATTCCCGAGGTCTCGAACACGCGCTCGGCCTCGTGGCCGCACTTGGGGCAGTTCACCTTTGGATGAGCGCTCATGGGATGCTCGACCTCGAAGGTGGAACCGCATGAGGGGCACTTGTAGTCATAACGAGCCATGTTCTTCTTCCTCCGGAAGCTTGGTGCAGATGCTGTAAGGTGGTCCGGGCGGGCATGTCGGCGCCCAAGCCATGGGATACTTTACCCAACCGGAGGGATTGCTGCCAGTCCGTGGGCGGCAAGCCTGGGGATAACACTGAATCTGCTCGCCGCAGCACGTATGCGTTCAGCAAGGGAGAGGAATCGATGTCTTTCAAGG
>CAJMLD010000104.1 GCA_905214175.1 uncultured bacterium | reverse complement strand
TAAACGGCGAGGACCCGCGGCAGGTAACCGGATGCCGCGGATTCCGAACGGTTAGGCCCTCCTAACCGTTCGACTTTCTCCTAAACGGCGAAATCCGGCGCCTTATGGCAGCCGCCGAGAAAACTGCGGCTTAGTTGCATTCCGCAAGGGGGGCTGCCGAGAAGAACCGCCGGTAGACGGCCTACGGCCCTTCTCGGCACTGCAACTAAACCGCAGTTCTGGCGAGACCGGGCCCCGCAGCCGCGACGGGCCCCGCGACGGACCCCGCGGCGCGACGCAAAAGGCCCGACCGGACATCCCGGACGGGCCTCGATACCGCTATGCGGCCAGAAACTCTCGCAACACGTAGACGCTAGTACCAACCCTTGCCGTCGGAACCAAACTCCTTGATGAGCTCCTCGGTGCGGGCCTTGATGGCCTCACGACCGGGCTTGAGGAGCTTACGAGGATCGTAGCCCTTGCCCTGCTGGTCGAGACCCTCCTCGATGTACTTGCGGGTTGCGGCCGCAAAGACAAGCTGGAGGTCGGTGTTGACGTTGATCTTGGAGATGCCCAGCGAGATGGCCTTCTTCACCTGGTCAACGGGGATGCCGGTGCCGCCGTGGAGGACGAGCGGCAGGTCGCCCGTCTTGGCCTTGATCTCCTGCAGGCGATCGAAGGACAGGCCCTCCCAGTTGGCGGGATAAATGCCGTGAATGTTACCAATGCCGCAGGCCAGGAAGTCAACGCCCAGGTCGGCGATGGCCTTGCACTGCTCGGGATCGGCTAGCTCGCCCTTGGCGGTGACGCCGTCCTCGGTGCCACCAATGCCGCCGACCTCGGCCTCGACGGAGATGCCCTTGCTGTGGGCAAGCTTCACGATCTCGGCGGTGTGGGCAAGGTTGGTCTCGAAGTCCTTCTCGTGCGAACCGTCGTACATGACGGAGGTGAAGCCGGCGTCGATGCACTCAAGAGCGGCCTCGTAGGAGCCGTGGTCGAGGTGAAGGGCAACGGGCACGGTGATGTTCTTGGCCTCGACGAGGTCCTTCACCATGTCGGCAACGAGCTTAAAGGAAGTCTGCCACTTGGCGGCGCCGCTGGTGCACTGGATGATGAGCGGCGACTGGAGCTCCTCGCCGGCATCGAGGATGGAAGAAGCCCACTCGAGGTTGTTGGTGTTGAAGGCACCAATACCATAGTGGCCCTTCTCGGCGCTCTGAAGCATTGCGGTTGCATTGACGAGCATAGTGTGACCTCCATCTGTTGGAAGCTGAACGATGTGGTACTCCGACAATCATACCCGATGTGAGAACCTTCACACCCTAGAAGGGCTGCAAGAACGCGGATTCCTGCAGGCATTACAAAACGTCGGCAGGCAGGTTGCCAAGGACGGCGCTAAGGGTTGGGGGAAGGCTTGTCACTTCTTCGTGAGGATGGGCGCAAGGCGTTGCCCGCAGCCTATACTCGGGTATCCCAAACAGTGGGGCCGCGCGGGGACGCGACCGAAGGAGGGATGGGCCTTGGCGCAAGAACCAAAGACGTACGCCAACGGTGCGGATGCAGAGAAAGACCAGCAGGACGAGCGTACGGGAGGCGTGTTTGGCGACCTCTCGTTTGCCCAGATTCTTGCCAGTGCGCTTGCGGCAGGCGTGTCGTTTGCGTTTTCTTCACAGATAGGCGTTGCCGGCTCGCTCATCGGTGCCATCGTGGGCGCGGCCGCGGCCACGGTCTCGTCCTCGGTGCTCAACAACCTCTTCTCAAAATCCGCCGAGGCGATCAAGGGAGCCGTGAACACCGACGACGGCACGGCGCAAGATGCCGAGAAGCCCGCCGCCTCCCCCACCGCAGGAGAGACCGCGCTCATGCCCCACCCCGTGGACGCCAGCCAGCCCGCTGACGCCGAAGATGGCGCGGAAGGCCCGGCCTCCGCAACGGCAACGCAGAGCATCTCGGCCCCCGCGTCCTCAGCGGACGACACGACGGTCAAGTTTGCCCCCTCCGGCACGCGCATCGCGCCCGCGAGCTTTCGCCGCGCTGCCCGCGAGCGCCAGCACCGCGAGACCAAGCGTCGCCTGGTCGTGGTGTCTATCGTGGCGGGAATCGCGGCGGTGCTTGTCTCGGCGCTTCTCGTCTACGCGCTCACCCAAGGCAGGGGCATCGGCGCAACGCCTGGCCGCACTCAGGAGCCGGTGAGCACCGAGCAGACCCAGACCACCCGGGAGCAGAGCGAGGCCGAGAAGCCCGAGGAAAAGGCCCAGCCCGAGAAGACCACGGAATCCGAGTCCACCCAGACCACGGACACGAACTCCAGCACTACGAGCAACACCACGGACTCGACCGCAACCAACTCCGACTCGTCCTCGAGCACCGGCAACGGCAGCTCGAACAGCACCTCCAGCACGACTAACAGCAACAACTCCAGCACCAACAACTCGGGCACCGGCTCCACGACCAACTCGACAGGATCTGGCTCAAGCACCAACGACGGGTCAAGCTCTACCAGCACCAACAACGGCTCGTCAAATAGCTCAAGCACCAACGGCACCACCAAGGACGACGGCTCCACGTCCACCACATCTGGAACGGGCAGCTCGAGCAGCTCCGGCGCCACCACAAGCAGCACCGGCAACAAATAAAGAAGCGGCCGCAAGCCCCGCGACGGGAGCCTGCGGCACATCGCGTACGCGGCGCGCGGCCTCGATCGGCTGCGCGCCGCTTTTCTTTCCCAAGAGCTATCCCAGGAGCGAGAGCACGTCTCGCTTGGCGGCGAGAAACTCCGGCGTGAGGGCAAAGTCGCCCTCGCCTGCGCCATGGTCAACGCGAACCTCGCCGGCAATGTGGCTGGGCACGCCCTCGGAGGGACGCCCGGCAAGAACGTAGACGCGGCTCGCCATCGAGACCGCCTCGTCCACGTCGTGCGTGATCACCAGCGCGGAAAGACCCAGCTCGTGGGCCATATCGCAGAACCAGCGACGCACCTCGACGCGTGTGATGGCATCAAGCGCCGAGAAGGGCTCGTCCAAAAGCGTGACGTCTGCGCCCATGAGGTAGGTGCGCATGAACGCCGCGCGCTGGCGCATGCCGCCAGAGAGCTCGGCCGGCCACTTCTCCTCCGTGCCCGCAAGGCCAAAGCGCTCGAAGAGCGGCTCGGCCTTCGCGCGGGCCTCGGAGCGGGGGACGCCCGCCAGCAGCAGAGGCAGGCACACGTTGTCGATGATGCGACGGCTGGGCAGCAGCAGGTCCTTCTGCAGCATGTAGCTCACGTGGCCGGGTGTGCCGGTGATGTCTGTGCCGTGGAGCAGCACCTGGCCGGAGAGCGGCTGCGTGAGGCCCGAAAGCGCGTGCAGGATGGTCGTCTTGCCACAGCCGGAGCGGCCCACCAGGCACACCACCTCGCCCGCGGCAACGGTAAGGGAGATCCGGTCCACGACCGTCGTCCGGCCGTCCCACGAGAGCGTGAGCGAGCGTGCCTCGAGCGCCGGCGCGTCGCCGGTACCCGAGGCCTGGGGCTTCTCGGCAGATGTGACGCCTGCGCCCACCTATGCCTCCAGGTACGAGAGGTCGTAGCCCTTGGTGACGTCAAGCTTGTTCTCGACCAGGTTCTGGTCGTTCAACCACTGGTAGAACTTGGACCAGCGGTCGGCGTCGATGACGCCCCAGGACGAGGCGTCAGCGATGTACTGGCCTGCCAGGTAGTCCTGGCTTGCGTGGACGAGGTCGGAGTCAAGCTCGGGCACGGCGTCGCAGAGAATGTCGGCGGCGTCGCTGGGGTTCTCGACGCAGAACTCGTAGCCCTTCTTGACGGCGCGCAGGAAGGCCTTGACCTGGTCGGGGCTCTCCTTGGCAAAGTCGTCGTTTGCCGCGATGACCGGCGTGTAGTAGTCAAAGACGTCATCGATCGAGATGAAGGAGAAGTAGTTCACGTCGTAGTTCTGGACCTTGGCGTTCTGGACAGCCCAGCCCTCGTAGACCCACACGGTGTCGAACATGTTGGCCTTGAGGCCCGAGACCTCGTCGTCCACGTTGTAGGGCACCAGGTTGATCTTGGAGTAGTCGCCGCCGTCTGCCTCGACCACGTCCTTGATGGTTGCCTGCTCAACGGGCATGTCCCACGTGGCGTAGGTGTGGTTCTCCATGAGCTTGGGGCGCGTGATGCCGTCGGCCGCGCGGCTCATGATGCCGGAGGTGTTGTGCTGGATGATGGCGGCCACGGCCGTGTAGGGCATGGGCTGGTCGGACGAGAAGCTATTTGCCATAACGTCCTGGTACGAGACGCCCATCTGGGCGCCGCCGGCACCGATAAGGGCGTCCGCGCCGTCCTCGGGTGGCTGGACGATCTCGACGTCCAGGCCCTCGTCGGCGAAGTAGCCCTTAGACTGGGCCACGTAGATGCCGGTGTGGTTGGTGGTGGGGGGGTAGTCAAGCACGAAGGAGATCTTCGCGAGGTCGCCCGAGGCGTTTGCGCTGGACGAGCTGGACGCATCACTCGACGCGGCCGCGTCGGACGAGCCGGACTGGGCCGCCTGGCCGCAGCCGGCAAGCGCCAGTGCGGCGGAGGCGGCAGCGGAGCCGCGGAGGAACGCGCGGCGAGAGACACCGCCGGAAAGCATGGACTTGGAAGTCATTATCGTTTGTTCCCTTCTGCCCTCTTCCAGGGCATGCAGATGTGCTGTAGCAGGTCAACGAGCTTCATGAGGCCAAGCGACAGCGCAGAGATGACAATGATGACCGCGAACATGCGGTCGTACGAGAAGGACTTGCGCACGCGCGTCATGTAGACGCCCAAGCCGAGGTTGCCGCCCAGCCACTCGGCGATCACCGCGCCAACGATGGCGTAGGTCGCGCTGATGCGCAGGCCGCTGAAGAACTGGTCGGCCGCAGCGGGAAGCTTGGCGTAGCGGAAGATCTGCCAGCGGGAGGCGTTCATGGTGCGCATGAGGTCGATGACGTCGGGATCGACCGAGCGGAAGCCCGAGATCAGCGAGACCGTGATGGGAAAGAACGTGGTGATCACGATGAGGATCACCTTGGGCGCCAGGCCGTAGCCAAACCACAACACCAGAAGCGGCGCGATGGCGATGGTAGGGATGGTCTGCGAGATGGTCACGAGCGGCTGGAGGGCCAGGTAAAAGCCCTCGAAGCGATCCATGAGCACCGCGATGGCAAAGCCGAGCGCCACGCCGATGAGAAGGCCGATGGCCGTCTCGACGAGCGTGGTTGCCGCGTGGCCCAGGATGAGGGCGATGTCGGCCACGAGCGCCTGGACCACCTGGACGGGCGTGGGGAGCAGGAAGTTGGGAATGAGCCCCAGGTCAACGACGAGCTCCCACACGACGAGAAGGGCCACCACCGTGAAGAGCGGCGTGAGCACGCGACGCGCGCGGGATGCCCCGGCACGCGGGGCGGCAGCGGCACGCGAGGCGGCAGCGCTTCTCGGCTTGTGCTGCTGACGCGACACCGGCTACGCGACCTCCTCGGCCTTCTGGGAGAACTCGGAGTCCGTAGGGTGATACTTCCCCACCTTGTGCTCGGTGGTCATCACGTCGCCGTCGGGGCGATAGTCGATCTTCACGTAGGTGGCCATCTTCTTGCAACCCGCCTTGGCGCCCACGAGCTGGCAGTTCTTGACGATCTCCATGCAGGTGTCGTAGTCGGCCTCGATGGCGGTCTCGAACGGGCCAACAAAGTAGTCAACACCCGTCGAGTCGATGTAGGCGATCACCGCGTCGACCACGCGGCAAACCTCCTCGTCGGTCTGGGCGTCCATGGGCAGGAACTGAATCGCGACGGAGCAGTCCATGCACCCTCCCTTCCGGGTACCAAAAAAGGCACCCACGTTTTCCGTAGGTGCCCGAACTGTGCGCTCTGGTCCCTACGCCGGCATTACCCGGACAGGTTCGATGGGTCGCGGCATTGGTGCCGCCTCTCAGCCGGGCCATTCTCCCAGCTCCCCTTTGCGCTGCCCAGTATAGCGCGGATGCCACCCGTCCGCGGGATTTTGTT
>CAJMLD010000103.1 GCA_905214175.1 uncultured bacterium | reverse complement strand
TGCGCGTCGTGGCTCCGGATATTATCCCTGCGGATGTCAAAGCGACGTCACGGGCACCTTTTCCGCACCCGTGACGTCACCTCACTTCAAGTACGACGACGTCATGACGTCATCCGACCGGGTTTTCGCTGGTAACCTTAGCTCCTGGAGCTTCTCGCCGAACTCCATGGTCATCCCTCCGATCGTGCAGCGGTAAGCCTTGCGTCGGCTCGCGCAACGACGTACCGGTACATCGCGAACAGGCCTGCCGCCAGGAGGATCGAGCCGACGATGTCGGTGGCCCAGTGCACGCCGGAGACCAGCCTGCCGGCGACCATGAGGGCGGAGAACGCGGCCACGAATGCGACGACGACAACCTTTGCCTGAATACTCTTCGACCTCCGCGCGATCTGGTAGGCCAGCGTCGGCATGACGCCCAGGACCAGCAGCGTCGTCGAGGACGGGTAGGACGCCTCCATGACGCCGTCGATGGGGATCGGCCGGTAGTTTATCGGGAACGCCTCGAAGACTAGGAAGGCGGCTGCGATCAAAACGTAGTAGACGCCGAGGAGCAGCAGATCGGGATCGACTGCAAAGAGGCGGCGAGCAGCGTGCTGGCAGAGCGTGGCCGTCGGACCCATCGCGACGCCTCCCCACGCATCCTGCACCTGCGGGAAAGCGGATGGGAGGCCCAGAGGGGGCCTCCCATCCGTCTCGCTAAGTGTGAAGACTCGTAATCTGCTCAAGGTATCTCGCTGAGGTTGGAAATAAACCAGGAACCATGCCGCAGTGGAGCTACTCCCCTGCTTGCTCGGAAGCTTGCTCAGGTGCCTGTTCGGCGGCCCGCTCGGGCTCCTCCTGCTTTTGTCCCCTGGGACGACGCTTCACGACGATCTCGCCAATGCGCGCGGCAACCTCCGAGGCGCGCACAGAGCCCTGAGGCGTGAGGGAGAGCCCAGACGCCCGTGATGGCCCGCGCACAATGAGGCCTTCTGCCACCAGGGACGAGACTGACATCGAAACCGTAGGCTGCAGCAGCCCCAGCTCGTCCACGAGACCCGTGATGGTGACCGGACCGGAATCTTCGAGGTACATGGCGAGAAGTACGAGGTCTCCCGCCTTGGCAAAGACCGACCCCATGGCATCGACGTACTTGACGATGCGCTCGGGAAGCGTGCGAGAAAGCGGCTGGCCAGGCTGAATCTCCTTGCAGGTGAGCGAGGAGAGCTCCTCGACATGGAGAGCGCCCTTCTGTGTGACGGCGCACACGACATTGCGACGGTCCCTGCCGCCCTCCCCACGGGAGATGAGACCCAGCTCCTCCAGGTGATTGGTGCGATGGGTCATGGTGGGCCGGAGCGCTCCCTGGTACTCGGCGATAACCGAGGTCTTCAGCGGCTCACCTGCCACCTGCAGACGGCAAAGAACTGCAAACTCCTCGAACGTGAGTCTGTCACGCGCAGGCTGTGACTGACGCACGAGATTGTACGCTCTGCGTACCGACATGTACTCGCGCAGGTCCACAAGGCCCACCTCTGTCTCTAGCCGCGCCCGAACGGATGGGACGACGTTGTAGTGCCAGGCAACACACACCCGATGCTAACCCGCAGCCCTCTTTAAAGAACAAGTATATCTTAATGTGTATCCCGTGCCGAAACAACAGCATATACGTGCTTTTTGCTGCCAGACTATCCGCACAAAAGAGGGAGGGCGAGAAGCGCTACATGCTCTGCGGCGCGTGAACCCCGCAGAACTCGAGCGTAAGCGCGAGCACCCTGCGCGTGGCGTCCACGGCAGCAAGGCGTGCCTTCGAGAGCCCCTCGTCCACCGGACGTCCCTTGCTGGGAAGCACCTGGCACACCGTGTAGAAGGAGTGGAAGTCGCCTGCCAGCTCCTCGGCGTAGTGCGTGAGGCGGAAGGGGGCGCGATCGCGCGCGCAGCCCTCAACAAGCGCGGGGAACTCAGAGATCTTGCGCGCAAGCGTCGCCTCGGTGGGATCGGTGAGCAGAGCGAGGTCGTAGTTCTCGCCCACCGCACGCTTGGCGACCTCGTCCATGCCGAGCTTCTCGGCCTCCTCGGCCGTCACTCCCGCGCCCTTGCGCAGAATCGAGCAGATGCGCGCGTGCGCGTATTGCACGTAGTAGACGGGGTTGGTGTTGTCCTGCTTCTTGACCTTCTCGATATCGAAGTCAATCATCTGGTTGCTCGACTTGGAGATGAGCGTGTAGCGCGTGGCATCCACGCCAACCTCGTCCATAAGCTCCTTGAAGGGGATCATGGTGCCCTTGCGCTTGGACATGCGCACCGGCACGCCGTCGCGCAGCAGGTTAACGAGCTGGCCGAGAAGGACCTCGAGCTTGCCGGGGTAGCCAAGCGCGGCGCAAGCGGACTCCACGCGCTGGATGTAGCCGTGGTGGTCGGCGCCCCAGATGTCAATCACGTGGTCGACACGCTGGAACTTGTTCCAGTGGTATGCCACGTCGGAGGCGAAGTATGTGTACTCGCCGTTGGTCTTGATGAGCACGCGGTCCTTGTCGTCGCCGAGCGCGGTGGAGCGGAACCACAGCGCGCCGTCCTCGTCGCGGTAGAGGTAGCCCATCTCGTTCAGACGCGCGAGGGCACGGTCGACGGCTGAGGTCCCGTCCTCGCCCTTCTCGTAGAGCGAGCGCTCGGAGAACCACACGTCAAAGTGGCAGCGGGACTCGTCGAGCGTGTTGCGAATCGAGTCAAGCATGAGCTTGTAGCCGCGCTCGCGGAACTCGAGCATGCGCTCCTGGGCATCCGCGTCGACCCAGCGCGTGCCGTCCGCCTCCATGAAGTAGCGGGCCACGTCGATGATGTAGTCGCCGCCGTAGGCATTGCCGCCGAGGTTCTTGTTGAAGGCGTCCATGTAGGGGTGAAGTTCGGGGTGCGCATCCTCCTCGTCGGCCACGAAGGCCTTGCGGTCGTCGAGAAGCACCTGCACCGCCTCGTCGAGCGAGCAGCCACGCTCCGAGACCACCTGGGAAAGCTGCAGGTAGCGCTCGGCAACGGAGCTGCCAAAGACGTCCATCTGGCTGCCGTGGTCGTTGATGTAGTACTCGCGCTCGACGTTGTAGCCCGCGTGCTCCATCACGCGGCAGAGCGAGTCACCGAGAGCAGCCCAGCGGCCGTGACCGATGTGGAGCGGGCCCACAGGGTTGGCGGAGACAAACTCGACCTGGACCTTCTCGCCGGCGCCAATGTTGGAGCGGCCAAAGTCGTGCCCCTGCTCGCGCACCGTACGGAAGACCTCGTTGTTTGCCGCAGCCGAGAGATAGAAGTTCACAAAGCCAGGGCCAGCGACCTCTACCTTCGAAATGCCGGGGTCCTTCTCCATGTGGCTCACGATGGCCTGCGCGATGGCACGGGGCGCCATATGGGCGAGACGAGCGGAGCGCAGGGCGAGCGTAGTAGTCCAGTCACCGTTGCTGGCATCCGCGGGGCGCTCGAGACCAAGGTCCCCAACCTCGAAGGAGGGCAGGTCGCCCGCCTCCTGTGCATCCGCGACGGCCTTCCTGACGAGCTCCTCAATCTTCTCGGGCATGTGCCCCGTCCTTCCGTGATACCTGCGCGCCCCTTGGCGCGCTCCCGTGTGCAGCAGTGTAGCAGAGGCGTTGGCAGACGCCGAGGTGCGGATGAGCTAGAGCCTCACGCGAGACGAGCCGCTTCGCTCCTCTGCCGCGAGGTCACGACGAAGCGCGGCGAGGCCCTGCTCAAGCCCCACCGGGTAGGCCTGCGGGTTGAGGAAGCGAGTGATCGCTGGGTCGAGGTGCATGAGCGCATTGTGGCAGCGAGAGCGGGACTCCTCGATGTCCACAGGCGCGCCCACGCGCTTGCCATGCTCGACGTAGCAGGTGAGAAGCTCGCGCGGCGTGCCGGAGAGGGCGTAGGACGAGAAGGGATCGAGGATGTCCTCCATGCTCGTGGCGGCCGCTGCCTCGCCGCGCACGTAGGCGTCGTCGAGAATCATGTCACCCACGGGGCAGTGGTCGTCGTCGAGGAAGCGCAGGACGTGCTGGACACCGGGGATCGTGCGCTTGTAGGCCTGCTCGGAGAGCTTGATCACAGGATTCCACGGGGCGTCCGCCGAGTCACGGACGGCCGAGAGCTTGTAGACGCCGCCAAGCGAGGGCTGGGAATCGCAGGTGGCGAGCTTGGTACCCACGCCAAACGAGTCGATGGGCGCACCCTGGGCATAGAGCGACTGGATGGTGTACTCGTCCAAATCGTTCGAGGCAGAAATCTTGACGTAGGGCAGTCCCGCGTCGTCGAAGGCCTTGCGGGTCTCCTTGGTGAGCTTGGCAAGGTCGCCGGAGTCGATGCGGATGGCAGCCAGGCGCTCGCCCGCGGCTTCCATCTCCTTGGCGACGATAATTGCGTTCTTGATTCCCTGGTGGACGTCGTAGGTATCCAGGAGCAGCACGCAGTTCTTGGGGCTCGACTTGGCGAAGGCACGGAAGGCGTCAAGCTCGGTGGGAAACGCCATGACCCAGGAGTGGGCGTGGGTGCCAAAGACAGGGATGCCGTAAATCTTGCCCGCGAGCAGGTTGGAGGTGGAGCTCGCGCCGGCAATGTAGGAGGCACGGGCAACGGCAAGGCCACCGTCGGGTCCCTGGGCGCGCCTCAGGCCAAAGTCAGACACGGGGTGCCCCTCGGCCGCGCGAACCACGCGCGAGGTCTTTGTCGCCACGAGGGTCTGGAAGTTCACAAGGTTGAGCAGGGCCGTCTCGATGAGTTGGCAGTCGATGAGCGGACCCTGGACGCGCACCATGGGCTCGCGCGGGAAGACTACGTCGCCCTCGGGCACGGCGTGAATCGTGAGGTCCAGGTGATGGTTGCGCAGGTACTCGAGGAATGCCGGCTTGAACATGGAGCCGCCACCGGGTGCGGGGATGCTGGCAAGATACTCTATGTCCTCGTCGTCGAAGACGAAGTTCTCGACGAGGTCGGGAATCTGGCCCATGCCGCAGGCGATGGCATAGCCGCCGCCGAAGGGATTCTCGCGGAAGAAGGCGTTAAACGTCGCCTGCGTGTCCACGAGGCCCGACTCCCAGAAACCCTGGGCCATCGTGAGCTCGTAGAGGTCGGTGTTAAGCGAGACGTCGGTTGGCTTGGTGCGGTCCGTGAGCGACATGGCTGATTCTTCCTCCCGTATTGGAACGCCCGCCGCGAGACCTCTCCCGCGCCGGGCGCCTTCCTGCTGTGTACCTTATCCGAGTGCCATGGCGAGAAACCACACCACCGCCACGATGACAACCGCGGCTATGACGATCTTCTGGCCCTTTGGCATGCGCAGGTCGTCATCATCGGGCTCCATGAGTTGACGGCCCTTCTCGCGCGCCTCGGCAATGCGCCGCTGCTCGGCAGCGTCCTTCTCGCTCGCGGCCTTCTCGGCCTTCAGACGCTCGAGCTCCGCACGCTCGCGGGCTGCGGCCTGGGCCTCCTCGCGGGCGGCCTTCTCGGCGCGAAGCCTCTCGAGCTCTGACCTCTCCTCGTCGGAGAGCGGCGTGTTCTCTGGCATGGAACCTCCATGGTGGGCGCGACGTGCGCGCGATTGCCTACAGATGCTGAGTCTATACCCCTTTGGGGTCGCTGGTCAGCGGTGAGGCCGTTTGCTGGGACCCGGGAAGCTCCGGTCCCTCGACCCCCGTGGCGTCAAAGGCGGGCACGAAGCTCTCGGAGACGGTCCCGCCCTCCTGCCACCAGATGTTCTCGAAGCCAAGGTCGTCCGCGTGGCACAGGACAATCTCGTACTCCTCGTCCGTCACCGCGCGCGCAAGGTCGCCGCCGGCCTTGCGACAGGTGTCGTTGGGCGTGTACTGGTTCATGACCGAGAGGTCGGCGGCGTTGCCGCAGGTGTCCCACACGCGGTCGAGAACCGCGCAGGAATCGTCCACGTGGCCGGGGAGCACCAGGTGGCGCACGATGACGCCACGCTTCATGGCGCCGTCCTCCCCCACCAGCCGGCCGCCGGCCGCGCTCACGGAGGAGACCATCTCTTCCAGCGCCGCTGCGGCAACGCTAGGGTAGTCGC
>CAJMLD010000102.1 GCA_905214175.1 uncultured bacterium | reverse complement strand
TAGCTATGCACAACTCGTGCGGTCGTCGGCGCAATCGACTCGGGGAGCGTTGCTCCCCGTCCGCCGAGGCATACCGCGGAGAAGCGAGAAGGGAGTCGCGATGTCGACCATGGAGGCTGATGCCGTGATGACAGGCAGCAACCCTGCCAGCCGGGCGGGTGCGCGCGTGGAGGCGACGACCACCGGGAAGGGCGCCCAGCTTCCCCTGGCAATGGTGAGCGAGGGCGAGACGATTCGCGTCCTCAAGGTTCGCGGCGGCGCCACGCTGCGCCAGCACCTCTCGGAGATGGGCTTTGTCGAAAGGGCCGAGGTCAAGGTTGTCTCGCGCGTCAACGGTGACGTGGTGGTGAGCGTCAAGGGCTCAACCTTTGGCATCGGTCGCGACATGGCTATGCGCATCGTCACGTACTAGCGCCGGCATCGCGGACTGCCCCCAGGCCGCAGCGCATACGGCGGACCGGGCTCTGGCCGTCGCCAGACTCACAAGCGTCTATCAGTCGCCGCAGGTGTCGCGCACGCGTTGCCCGTGGCATGAAGAAAGGGAAAGCATGGCAAGTCTCAAGGACGTGCGCGTGGGGGAGACCTGCACGGTCTCGAAGCTCAGCGGCACGGGCGCCATCAAGCGTCGAATCATGGACATGGGAATTACCAAGGGCACGCACATCTACGTGCGCAAGGTTGCGCCCCTTGGCGATCCCATCGAGGTTACCGTGCGCGGATACGAGCTCTCGCTTCGCAATGACGAGGCGTCCTGCGTCGAGGTCGTGGACGTGGCGAAGGCAGCTGCCCAGGGTGTCGCATAAGCGCCGGCTGCATTGGGAGTACGAGGGGGCACAGGCCCCCATGTTTTGGCCCTGAAAGTTAGCCAAAACTAACAATTAGCACTTCGCGGGTAACAGTTAGCCAGAAGAAACTCGCCGAGAAGCACCACGAACACCGGAGAGCGGCTCACCAATAAGCCCGCACACACTCAACCAGGAAAGGCAAGGCATGGCAGAGAAGATTGACATAGCCCTGGCTGGCAACCCCAACTGCGGCAAGACCACGCTGTTCAACGAGCTCACCGGCTCGAACGGCTACGTGGGCAACTGGCCGGGCGTCACCGTGGAGAAGAAGGAGGCCGTCTGGAAGAAGGACGCCGACGTCCTCTTTACCGACCTCCCCGGCATCTACTCGCTCTCCCCCTACTCCCCGGAGGAGGTCGTCTCGCGCGACTTCATCATCTCCGGCCGCCCGAGCGCCATCATCGACCTCGTGGACGTCACCAACATCGAGCGCAACCTCTACCTCACCACGCAGATCCTCGAGACCGGCCGCCCTGTGGTCGTTGGCCTCAACATGTGCGACCTGCTCGAGCAGCGCGGCGAGAAGATCGACTCCAAGCGTCTCTCCAAGATGCTCGGCGTGCCCGTGGTGGAGGTCTCGGCGCTTCGCTCCAAGAACCTCGACGAGCTGGTTGGTACCGCCGTCGACTCGGGACGTGCCAACAAAGTGGCCCAGGGCGTGAAGTGTTTCTCGCCTGATGTCGAGAAGGCCCTGGACACGATTGCCAACACCCTCGCCGACTCCTGCTCGCCCGACCTTCTCCGCTGGTACTCCATCAAGGTCTTCGAGCGCGACTCCGCCGCCATCGAGCCCCTCAACCTCTCCAAGCAGCAGCTCGCAGACATGGAGAAGGTCATCGAGGCCATTGAGAATGACCGCGACGACGACTCCGAGTCCATCATCACCTCCGAGCGCTACGAGTGGATCGCCACGGTCATGGACGCGTGCGTGGTCAAGGCGCCGGGCAAGCTCACCGTCTCCGAGAAGATCGACCGCGTGGTTACCAACCGCGTGCTCGGCCTGCCCATCTTCATTGCCATCATGATCGGCGTGTACTGGGTGGCCCTCGTTGCCGTGGGTACGCCCGCGACCGACTGGGTGAATGACAACCTCTTCTCCGACGGCTTCTTTGTGAGCAGCAGCGGCCAAGAGGCCTTCGACGAAGCCGACGAGGCCTGGCAGGACGCCCACTACACCGACCAGATCTCCGGCTTCATCGCCGCGGCCGAGGAGGCCGGCGTCGACACCGACGGCGTCCAGGACGCCATCGACGCCGATCCGCAGACCGCAGACGACGAGGCGACTATCGCCGACTTCGAGGATGCCGCCAAGGAGGCCGGTGTCGTTGCGACCGACGTCCCCGTGACCGACTCCGACGGCAACTACCTCGACACCGACGGCAACGTCATCACCACGCTCGACGCGGACGGCAACCCCGTCCTTGAGGCGGGCCAGGAGCTCGACGTGCTTCCCACGGTCACCGAGGCGGACTTCGAGACCGCGCTCGACAACCCTGAGCCCGACCAGCACGACTACGACGGCTTTGTCGACTCCATCCCCAACGCCGTGACTGGCTGGCTCACCGACGCCGGCGCCTCCGACGTGGTGATCTCGCTCGTGGTTGACGGCATCATCGGCGGCGTTGGCGCGGTTCTCGGCTTCATCCCGCAGATCTTCGTCCTCTTCGTCATGCTCTGCTTCCTTGAGGACTGCGGCTACATGAGCCGCGTGGCCTTCGTCATGGACCGCGTCTTCCGCCGCTTTGGCCTCTCCGGCAAGTCCTTCATCCCCATGATCGTGTCCTCCGGCTGCGGCGTCCCGGGCGTGCTCGCAACCAAGACCATCGAGAACGAGCGCGACCGTCGCATGACCGCCATGCTCACCACCATGATTCCCTGCTCCGCCAAGCTCCCCATCATCGCGCTGGTCATGGGTGTTCTCGCCGGCGGCTCCGACATGTGGTGGGTCGCCCCGATGTTCTACCTCATGGGCATCGTTGCCATCATCATCTCAGCCGTCATGCTTAAGAAGACCAAGCGCTTCGCCGGCGAGCCCATACCGTTTGTGATGGAGCTGCCCGACTACCACCTGCCGTCCATCAAGAGCTGGGCGCTGCACGTGTGGGAGCGCGTCTCTGCCTACGTCAAGAAGGCAGGCACGATCATCTTCGCGGCCGCCGTGGGCATCTGGGTGCTCTCCAACTTTGGTCTGGCTGGTTGGGAGGGCGGCGACGGCTCCTTCGGCTTTCTGCAGGCCATGGACGGCGCGCCTGACACCTACATGGACTACTCGATCCTCGCCGGTGTCGGCGGTGCCCTGAGCTTCATCTTCGCCCCGCTCGGCTTTGGCACCTGGCAGGCCACCGCGTCCACCATCTCGGCGCTCATCGCCAAGGAGAACCTGGTCTCCACCTTTGGCGTCCTGTACGGGCTTGGCGACGCCACCGAGAACTCCGTCTCCATGTGGCAGGGCTTCGCCAACATGTTCACCATCGCCGGTACGCTCCACGTTGGCGCCATGTGCGCGTTCGTTGCCTTCAACATGCTCTGCGCGCCGTGCTTTGCCGCAATGGGCACCATCCGCAGGCAGATGGACGACCCCAAGTGGTTCTGGTTCGCCATTGGCTATGAGTGTGGCTTTGGCTGGGTCGTGGGCCTTCTCATCAACCAGTTCTACGAGCTCTTCGTCTTTGGGAGCTTTGGGTTCTGGACCGTGGTTGCCTTTGCCCTGCTCGTGCTCATGCTGTTCCAGCTCTTCCGCCCCATGCCCAAGTGGGACGAGAAGGACGAGCACATCCTCGACAACCTGGCCGAGGAGCCCGTCGCCTAGGTGACGTTCCGGACGGCCCTCGACCCGCCGCATGGTAGGGGAGAGGGCCGTCTCTCATTTCTCGGCCTTCCGGCCGACCGACGCTCGTGCAAGAAGGTAGGCAGGCGAGATGGACGTGGACATGCTGGTTGCGGTTGCCTTTTCGGTGGCCGTGGCGGGGACGTGCGCCGAGGTGCGCCGCGCGTGCGAGGAGGCGCTGCGATGAGCTCTCAGGCGCGGCCCGCCGCCTCGCCCGGTGGCCCCGGGTCGCTGCGCCGTCTTGACGTGGCGCGAGGCATGGCCATCGCCTGGGGGTCGCCTGCGCTCGATCAGGCGAGCGGGACACTGCATACCGCGCCTGGATACCTGCGCGTTATCTATGTGCGACGCGGTCGTTGCGTGGTGACGCTGCCGGATGGCAGCCGGGCGGAGGCGGCCGAGGGGGATGTGGTGCTTCTCGGCCCAAGCGTGAGCACGGTGGGCATGGAGCTCTGCTGGGGCGCCGTTGCCGGGCTAGAGCTTCTGATTGACGGCCGCAAGCTTCCCGCGGACATCCGACGCGTCTTCGCGAGCTTCGAGGTCAACCTCGAGGCCGTCGCGCGTATGGTGCCGCCTGGGCGCCCCGTGATGGTCATGCCGGCCAACTCAGAGCTCTCGCACGTCTTTGCGGAGACATACCCCCTGGTAGAGGAGGAGGGCAACATTGGCTACCTGCGCCTGAAGGCCATCGAGCTTCTCCGTTGCCTTACCACGCTTGCCGGCGCCGCGCCACACGGGCGTGGGAGCCACAAGGGAAGCTCGGCGCGTGTGCGCCATGTGCGCGTTGCCCTGCGTGCCCAGCAGGAGATGACCCGCGACGTCTCGCAGCCAAAGGCCATTCCCACGCTGGCTGCCATCTGCGGCACCTCGCCCACGGTCTTGAAGGAGGCCTTTCGCGAAACCTTTGGCGTGCCCATCTACACCTGGTACCGGGAGTACCGCGTGAGGTTGGCAGCCGACGCCCTGCTCGAGAGCAATCGCCCCATTGCCGAGGTTGCGGCCTCGGTGGGGTATTCCAACCCGTCAAAGTTCACCAAGGCCTTCACGGACACCATGGGTACCACGCCGCGCGAGTGGCGCGCTGCCGGTGGGGCCGCGCGCGGGACGACAGCCGGGCGCACGGAGGGCCAGGGGTAGGCTCGCGCGGGTGTCGACGACGTGTGGAACCTCGTCCGTTTGGGACGGTCGGACCTTTTGGGGTTGCTGCTGGTCACCCACCGTGCGAGCGTATCAACAACGCAACCAACGAAAGGGGTTCGACATGAGCGCTCAGCACTTTTGGCTCTTTGCAGGTGGCGCGGCGGCGGCAGGCGCCGTGGCCGAGGTGCACCCGGCGAACGGCTCCGTACTTGTCGCCTTTGTGCCCGCCTCGCGTGACGTGGTCCTTCTCGCTGTGCGCTCGCTCGACGTGCTGGCGCTTCCCACGGCAGAGCCCGGCCCGGGCGAGGCCTCGGGCGCGGCGAGCTCACCGTCGAGGTTCTCGGCGTCGACGGCGCACAACCTCTCGACCTTCGCGATTGCGGCGGCTAACGCGCGTCCGCTGCTGCCGGCGCGGACTTCTCGCGACGCATGCGCTCCTGGCACGCAGGGCACACACCGGTGAGGATAGTGCTGGTAGACACGCTGGCGTAGCCGGTCGAGCGCTCGATTTGGCGGCAGAAGTCGTCCTGCTTGGGCACGGGCACGTCGATCACGGTGCCGCATTCCGAGCACACGAGGTGCGCGTGGTGGTCCATGCGCCGGTCAAAGCGCTCGCCGCCCGGCGTCTTCACCGAGAGGATCTCGCCGGTGTCGGCAAGAAGGTGTAGGTTGCGGTAGACGGTTCCGCGGCTGATGTGGTCGTCCTGCTCGCGGACGCGAAGGTAGATTTCGTCGGCGGTGGGGTGGTCGCACAGCTCCTGAACTGCCTCAAGCACCAGCTGGCGCTGGCGTGTGTTTCTTCTCTCCATGACGTGCTCCTGCTCTCCATGCGTGGGCTGGGCTTCTCGCGACTTTTTCGCCCAGGGGGATTCTTGCGTTACGTGGTGATGATACCCAAGTATTAATAGGACTATATCTTATTTAGTGCGCCTGTGCGAGAAGAACGCGACTCCATAGCGGGGGTTTCGTACAGGGTTGCTGCTAGAACGTGCCCTGTGGCGCCAGATTGACGCCACAGCGAGGGCTACGTACAGAGTCGCTGCTGGAACTGCCCTTGTGGCGCCTAAAAGACGCCACAGCGAGGGCTACGTACGCACTTGCTGCCGGAAGCGGCCCTGTGGCGCCGAAACGACGCCACAGCGAGACCTGCGTACGCACTTGCTGCAAAAACGCGCCCTGTGGCGCCGGTGTGGCGCCACAGCGAGGGCTACGTACAGAGTCGCTGCTGGAACTGCCCTTGTGGCGCCT
>CAJMLD010000101.1 GCA_905214175.1 uncultured bacterium | reverse complement strand
CGTGCGGTCAAGCATGTAATGGCCGAGAAGACCAAGCGCAAACGCCCGGCCAATGCGCTCGTCCTCGACGGGCAGGTGACCCACCGAGGAGCGAATGTCACCAAACGCCTTGGTGACGTGGCTTGCGTGCATGTCGTGTGCGAGGTGACGGCAGGCCGAGGACCGCGCCGGAATGGTGCGGAAGCGTACAAAGAATGGGTCCGGACCCTCGTTGCCCAGAAGGAAGGCGAGAAGCTCTTCCTCACCGTCGACAAGGCCTTCGGGAAGACACTGTGCGGCGTCTTCGCCAAAGATGTGGTGCGTTATCAGAGAGGGCATGGTCGAACTCCTCGGGTACGCAATGCCGGGCCGCAGGGCACGGCTCTAGAGCAGACGAAATCAAGTCTTTAGGATAGTCGAACTTGTACGTTTTGGGGAGCACCGTACACGGTACCTTACGTTGGTATTGCTTAGGTAACATTAAGAGCTTGACTGTCGTCCGCACCAAGGAGCTACATTGAGCCTGCTTGAGATTGTCGTGCTTGGCCTTGCCCTCTCTGCGGACGCATTCTCGGTCACTATCTCCAACACCTTTGCCTATAGGGGCGAGCGCATGTCTCGGCTCGCTCTCATGCCGGTCTTCTTTGGTGCCTTCCAGGCGCTCATGCCCGTTGTGGGCTACTACCTGGGTGGCGTTGCCGCAACGCTCATCGAGGCCTACGCAGGTATCGTGACCCTTGTTATCCTGGGCATTATCGGCGGCAACATGGTGCGCGAGGGCGTATTGTCCATACGGGCGTGTCGCAACTGTGAACCGGCTCCCGCCAAGGGGAGACTCACCCTGCTCACGCTGCTTGTCCAGGCTGTCGCCACCGCGATTGACGCCTTTGCTGTTGGTGTGTCTCTGCGTGCGCAGGCCGTTGACCTCGCGTTCTCGGTGTGCGCCATTGGCCTTACCACCGCCATCTGCTGCGTTATTGCACTGGCGCTTGGGCGCAAGCTTGGCACGATCCTTGGCGACCGCGCCGAGATCCTTGGTGGCTGCGTCCTTATCGGCATTGGCATCAAGGCGCTGCTGGCATAACCCCCGCACCACAGAAGAGCAATCAAGCGCCATTCATGGCCCTGTCGTGCCGCTGAGGGGCGAGCTCTCTCTCGATAATCGAATTCTGTAAGAAAAATTAGCGAGAAGTGTAAAGATTGATAAAAGACCCAGGCTATGTTGCCCGGGGGCATAGGGAGAGCCGCGGTACGCCACGGCATAACGTAACGGGCCCTGGGAAGGCCCGTTGGATTGGGGTGTCCCATGAAGAACGTATCTCGCAGGGAGTTCCTCGGTACAACCGCTGTTGCAGCAGCGGGTCTTGGGCTTGTGGCATGCGGAGGCGACGCGGGTTCGTCGAGCTCCAGCGGCACCGATACCAGCTCCAGCTCCGGTTCGGACGACCTGTCCCGCATCGCGAGCGACGACTTGATCGAGGCCGCCAAGAAGGACGGCGAGCTCGTGGTCTACGGCTCCTGCGAGGAGCAGCACGTGGCTGCCTGTGCGCAGCACTTCCAGGAGCTCTTTGGCATTGAGACCTCCTACCAGCGCCTCTCTACGGGCGAGGTTGAGTCCAAGGTCGAGGAGGAGAACGGCAACCCCTCTGCCGACGTCTGGTTTGGCGGCACCACCGACCCTTACAACGTCGCCGTGACTAAGGGCATCCTCGAGCCCTACGAGGCCAAGAACGCCTCCCACCTCATCTCCGACAAGTTCCGTGATGCCGATGGCAACTGGTACGGCATCTACAAGGGCATCCTCGGCTTCTTCTACAACAAGGACGAGCTCGAGCGCAAGGGCCTCGACGCCCCGCAGGACTGGCCCGACCTTCTCGACGAGAAGTACAAGGACCTCATCTGGATGTCCAACTACAACACCGCCGGTACGGCAAAGCTCATCCTCAACACGGTCATCCAGAAGTACGGGCACGACGAGGGCATCAAGTACCTTGTTGACCTGGACAAGAACGTGCAGGTCTACACCAAGAGCGGCTCTGGCCCGTCCAAGAACGTGGGTACCGGCGAGTGCACCATCGGCATCGGCTTCCTGCATGACGCCATCTATCAGATTGTCGACAACGGCTACGACAACATTGGCCTGGTGATTCCGTCCTCCGGCGCCTCCTACGAGGTTGGCGCAACGGCCATCTTCAAGGGCTGCAAGCACGAGAACGCCGCCAAGCTCTGGATCGAGTACGCTCTCTCGCCGCAGTGCGTCGAGCGCGCGCAGGAGGTTGGCGCGTACCAGTTCCTGGTCATCGACGACGCCAAGCAGCCTGCCGTCGCCGAGGAGTACGGCCTCGACCCCAACAACGTCATGGATTACAACTTCGAGGACGCCAAGGAGAACACTGAACAGTACGTCTCCGACATCATGAACGCCCTCGGTGGTGGCGACGACCGCTTCCAGACCGAGTAGCACCCTGCCCTCCGCCCCGAGGCGACGTATGCCTTGGGGCGGAGTGCGTAAAGCGAGAGGAGAGATGCCATGGCACGAGGTCAGAGTGCTCGGCTGGACCAAAAGAAGCTGCTGGCAGACCCAATACTTGTCACCACGATCATCGTCTTGATCGTGTTCTTGACCCTATTCATCCTGTATCCGCTGGCAATTCTGCTCGTCGATGCCGTGGTGGGGGAGAGTGGCCCCACGCTTTCCGTGTTCCAGCGCGTGCTGGCGATGCCGTCCTTCGAGACGGCCATCAGCAACACGCTTGTCCTGGGGCTGTTCGTGGGCATTGTGGCAACGCTCATTGGCTTGCTCTTTGCCTACGTCGAGGTGTACGTCAACCTCAAGTCGCGCTTCATGAGCGGGCTCTACAAGCTTGTCTCCATGCTTCCTGTGGTCTCTCCGCCGTTTGTTCTGTCGCTTTCGGTGATTCTGCTCTTCGGCAAGGCTGGCCTCATCACTCGCTCACTGTTGGGCATCTATGACAACAACGTCTACGGCTTCTGGGGCATCGCCCTCGTGCAGACGCTCACGTTCTTCCCTGTGTGCTACATGATGTTCAGGGGCCTCCTGAGAAACATCGACCCCTCGCTCGAGGAGGCTGCCCGCGACATGGGCGCTTCTCGTTGGAAGGTATTCACAAGTGTCACGCTGCCGCTCATCCTTCCTGGCATGGGCAACGCGTTTCTCGTCTCCTTCATGGAGTCGATCGCGGATTTCGCGAACCCCATGATCATCGGTGGCTCCTACGACACGCTTGCAACGTCCATCTACCTGCAGATCACTGGCGCCTACGACAAGCAGGGCGCCTCGGCCATGTCGTGCGTGCTTCTCGGCATCACGCTCATCATGTTCATTGTCCAGAAGTACGTGCTCGAGCGTAAGAGCACGGCCACCCTCACGGGCAAGGCGGCGCGCGGCCGCATGCTCATCACCGACAACTCCGTGCGCATCCCGCTGTCCGTGCTTTGCGGCGCCGTCGCCGTCTTCGTCGTGGCTCTCTACGTGTGCGTGCCGTTTGGCGCCCTGTTCAAGACGTGGGGCTATGATTACTCGCTCACGCCCAAGTGGTTTATCCAGGTCTTCACCCTCCATCACGGCTTCGAGGCCTTTGCCGACTCGTTTGGCCTGTCGCTCATAGCGGCACCGCTCACGGCTCTGCTCTCGATGGTCATCGCGTACCTTGTGGTGAAGCGTCGCTTCGCCGGCCGCGGGTTCATCGAGTTTGTCTCGATGCTCGCCATGGCCGTCCCCGGCACCGTCCTGGGCGTCGGTTTCATTCGCGGCTTCTCGAGCGGCGTCTTCCACAGTGGCTTCATGCAGGGGCTCTACGGAACAGCCGCCATTCTCGTCATCGTGTTTATCGTGAGGTCGCTGCCCACCGGCACCCGCTCGGGAATCTCGGCACTGCGCCAGATCGACAAGTCTATTGAGGAGTCTGCCTACGACATGGGCGCCAACAGCTTCCAGGTCTTCATGACCGTTACGCTGCCGCTTATTAAGGACTCGTTCCTCTCGGGCCTCGTCACTGCGTTCGTGCGCTCCATCACGGCTATCTCGGCGGTCATCCTGCTTGTTACGCCGCAGACCCTCATGATTACCGTGCAGATCAACGAGTACGCCGAGAAGGGCGCCTATGGTATTGCCTGCGCCTTCGCCACGATCCTCATCATCATCACGTACGCAGCCGTCGTGCTTATGAACGTCTTCATCAAGCACTTTGGCACCAGCGCAAAGATTAACGCCCAGAGCGAGGGGGAGTAACCCATGGCCAAGGAGAAGAAGGGTGTGCGTCTTGAGCACATCTCCAAGATCTACCAGGATCCCAAGACCAAGAAAGATTTCTACGCCGTTCACGATGCCAACTTGGAGGTTGCGCCTGGCGAGTTTGTGACGCTGCTGGGTCCGTCCGGCTGCGGGAAGACAACCATCCTGCGTATGATCGCCGGCTTCGAGAGCCCGGACGAGGGACAGATTTACCTGGGCGGAGAGCCCATCAACGACCTCACGCCCAACAAGCGCGATACCGCCATGGTCTTCCAGAGCTATGCCCTGCTCCCGCACTACAACATCTTCGACAACGTGGCGTACGGTCTCAAGATCCGCAAGCTCCCGCCTGAGGAGATTCGCGAGAAGGTCACGCGCATCCTGGGCATGGTGGGTCTGGAGGGCATGGAGGACCGCATGACCAACCAGCTCTCAGGCGGCCAGCAGCAGCGCGTCGCCCTGGCACGCGCGCTGGTCATCGAGCCCTCCGTCCTGCTCTTCGACGAGCCGCTCTCGAACCTTGACGCCAAGCTGCGTGTGGAGATGCGCACCGAGGTGCGTCGCATCCAGCAGGAGGCGGGCATCACGGCCGTCTACGTCACGCACGACCAGTCCGAGGCTATGGCCATCGCCGACAGGATCATTGTCATGAAGCGCGGCATCATCGACCAGGTGGGCGACCCGCATGCCGTCTACTACCGCCCCGTCGACGAGTTTGTTGCCGACTTCATCGGCGAGTCCAACTTCCTTCGCGGCAAGCTTGCCGAGAAGGACGGTGACGCCGGCATCGTCGCCGTTGAGGGGCATAACGTCGAGGTCGATGGCGTGGCGTCCCACAACGTGGGGGACGATGTCACGCTGGTGCTCCGCCCCGAGGCGGCAACGCTTGCGGACGAGGGTGTGCTGCGCTGCAGGGTCACGCTTTCCCGCTTCATGGGCAGCTACCAGAACTACCAGGTCATGGTTGGCGACACCCTCGTCAAGATCCAGGACTTCAACCCCAAGACCCACAAGGTCTACGAGGTGGGCGACGATGCGTTCGTGAGCTTCACGAGGGGCGACGTTCACGCACTGTGACGCTTACGCCCGGCGTCGCTCTTGCATGGAGGGCTAAGGTGACAGTCCCATTGCCTGTTGGCGGGTGCTTCTCTGCGCTGTTGCGCGAGGAGCGCCCGCTCTCTTGTTTTGGCCGACGCGTCCGATGGGTATTACCTGAGTGTCAGGATTTCGCACGTCTGGAGGCAAGCAATGGAAGGCAAGTTTGCAAGCACTAAGTTGGGAACCATCGTCTCCGGCGTCGCGCTGGCGGCCATGGGCGTGATTCTCTTCGCTAACCCCACCACGGCGATGCTCACGATTACCAGTATGGTTGGGTGGGTGCTGGTCATCATGGGCGTTGTCTCCCTCGCAAGTGCTCTCACGCGATGGAGCGCGATTCTCTCGACCGTCGACCTCTACACCGGCATCCTCGAGCTGCTCTTTGGCATTCTTCTGGTGAACATCCCTGGGTTCTTCGTGACGTGGATCTTTGTGTTGCTCGGCATCTTCATCCTGGTGTCTGGCCTCAACTCTCTGTATGGCGCAAACGCCCTGCAGGCTCTGGGCATGCCGAACGCCGGTACGGCTAAGGCTGGAGCTATTCTCGCTATTGTGCTGGGCGTGCTGGTGTTGCTCTCGCCCGGCCTCTTTGCCGATACGGCCATGGTTATCTGTGGGATTGCGCTTGTTTACTGCGGCATCGTTCGAATTGTTGATGGCGTGCGCATGCCGAGCGAGAGCCGCCGCGCGTAGGTTGCTTTCGCGGTACCGTGATTCTCGAGGGTAGTCACTCGTGTCCATTCCACCGGTCGGATTTCAAGGGTTGGTTGGCCCAATC
>CAJMLD010000100.1 GCA_905214175.1 uncultured bacterium | reverse complement strand
CTTGTGGTCTTCGACAAGGTGAACGAGAACTTCTCGGAAATATTCTCGATGCTCTTCCCGGGAGGCCACGCCCACATCGAGATGACCGACCCGGACAACCTCTCCGAGACGGGCATCGAGATCGTGGCGCAGCCGCGTGGCAAGCGCATCACCAAGATGTCGCTCATGTCGGGCGGCGAGAAGTCCCTCACGGCGCTGGCGCTGCTCTTCGCGGTCTACAAGACGCGCACGGTGCCCTTCTACGTGTTCGACGAGGTGGAGGCCGCGCTCGACGACTCCAACCTCTCAAAGCTCCTTGACGCCATCGAGCAGCTCAAGGACACGACGCAGCTCATCGTCATCTCGCACCAGCGCAGGACGATGGAGCAGGCCGACGTCCTCTACGGCGTCTCCATGCAGGCCGACGGCGTGAGCCACGTCGTCTCTCAGCGCCTCGACAAGGCAACTGGAAAGGTGGTCGATGCCTGATGGGCTTCTTTGACAGGCTGAAGAGCGGCCTCTCGCGCTCGCGCGAGGCCATCAACGAGATCTTCTACATGGGCGGCGAGGTCGACGAGGACTTCTGGGAGGACCTCGAGGACACGCTGGTGATGGGCGACATGGGCGGCGAGCTTGCCATGCGCGTGACCGATGACCTGCGCGAGCAGGCGGCGCGCGAGAACCTCACGCGTGCGGACCAGCTCCGCGACGCCCTAGCGCGCCGGCTGGCTCAGGAGTTCCGCACGGCCGACCGCGACCCCTTCGAGGACGTGCCCTCGTGTGTCCTCTTTGTGGGCATCAACGGCGCTGGCAAGACTACCACGGTGGGCAAGCTCGCTGGACGCGCCCGCGCCGAGGGCAAGAGCTGCCTCATTGGTGGCGCCGATACCTTCCGTGCGGCAGCCATCGAGCAGCTCGAGGTGTGGGGCACGCGCGCGGGTGTGGAGGTTATCACCCGCGAGCGCGGCGCGGACCCGGCGAGCGTCTGCTACGACGTGGTTGACGAGGCCGAGAAGCGCGGTTCTCAGCTGGTGCTCATCGATACCGCAGGACGCCTGCACACCTCGTCCGACCTCATGCGCGAGCTTGCGAAGGTGGTCAACGTCACGCGCAAGCGCTGCACCTCGATGCCGGTCACCGTGGTTCTCGTCATTGATGCCACCACTGGCCAGAACGGTCTTGCGCAGGCCAAGGAGTTCAACGACGCCCTGGACCTCGACGGGCTTATCGTGACCAAGCTCGACGGCACCGCGAAGGGCGGCATCGCGCTCGCCATCTCTGACCAGCTGGGACTTCCCATCTACCGCATTGGCGTGGGGGAGTCCATTGACGACCTCGAGATCTTCGACGCGCTCGACTTCTGTCGCGCGCTCGTTGGGGAAGGAAAGTAGCCATGTTCAACAGCCTCTCCGAACGTCTCCAGGACACCTTTGACAAGCTCCGCGGTAAGGGCAAGCTCACCGAGGCGGACATCAACGTTGCCATGCGCGAGATTCGCATGGCCCTGCTCGAGGCAGACGTCAACTTCCGCGTGGTCAAGGACTTTGTTGCCTCCTGCAAGGAGAAGTGCCTCACGGCGGAGGTCCTGGACTCGCTCACGCCGGCGCAGAACGTGGTGCGCATCGTGCTCGACCAGCTCACCGAGCTTCTCGGCACCACTGAGTCCAAGCTCGTGCTGGCGCAGAACCGCACGCCCAACGTGATCATGCTCGTGGGCCTGCAGGGCTCCGGCAAGACCACGGCGGCAGCCAAGCTTGCCTATCTCCTGAAGGGCCAGGGCCATTCTCCGCTTTTGGCCGCCTGCGACACGCACCGCCCCGCCGCTGCCGACCAGCTTGCCACGCTGGGCAGCGAGATTGGCGTGCCGGTCTTCCGTGGCGACGGCAAGGACGCGGTCAAGGTTGCCTCGGAGTCCATCCGCGAGGCGGTGGACCACCTGAACGACATCGTGATTGTGGATACGGCCGGCCGTCTGCAGATCGACGAGGAGATGATGCAGGAGGCGGTCGCCATCAAGCAGGCCGTCAAGCCCGACCAGATCCTCATGGTGGTGGACGCCATGACCGGCCAGGACATCGTGAACGTGGTCCAGACCTTCGCCGAGCGCGTGGACTTCGACGGCGTCATCATGTCCAAGCTCGACGGCGACGCGCGTGGCGGCGGCGCCCTCTCCGTTCGTGCGGTGACGGGCAAGCCCATCAAGTTTGTCTCGATGGGCGAGAAGCCTGACTCCCTCGAGGTCTTCCATCCGGACCGCATGGCCAAGCGCATCCTGGGTATGGGCGACGTGTACGGGATCATCGAGCAGGCCCAGAAGGTTGCCGACCAGGAGCAGATCGATGCAGCCGAGCGCATGCTGCGCGAGGGCTTCACGATGGATGATCTTCTCGGCCAGATGCAGCAGATCAGGAAGATGGGCGGCCTGGCAAAGATCATCTCCGCGCTTCCCGGCGGCGAGCGCGCGATGGCGCAGCAGGGCGGCGTGGACGAGAGCTCGCTTGGGCGCATCGAGGCCATGATTCGCTCCAGGACCAAGGAGGAGCGCGCGCGGCCAAAGATCATCAACGGCCAGCGCAGGAAGCGCATTGCGGCTGGTTCCGGGCGCAGCGTCCAGGAGGTCAACCAGCTCCTCAAGCAGTGGGGCGAGATGAACAAGATGATGAGCAAGATGCGCGCGGCCACCCAGGGTGGCAGCAAGAAGCAGCGACGCCAGATGCAGTCGATGATGCGCAACATGGGCATGGGCGGCGGTATGCCCGGCGGCGGCCGCGGCTGGGGCATGTAGCGGCGGCTGCGACTGCTTCGGAGGCCGGCGCTCTTCTCGCCCTCAGAAACACACGCGTGCGCGCCAAAAAGTTGCGGCCCCGATGAACTCGGGGCCGCAACTGCTACTCGTGGATGATGACCACATCACCCACGTTACACAGCGAGTAGAGCTTGTCTGCATCGTCGTAGGAGAGGTTTATGCAGCCATGGCTGCCGTTGGTGAGGTAAATGTCGCCGCCAAAGGCCGAGCGCCATGGTGCGTTGTGGAAGCCCATGAGGTTGCCAACCACGCCCATCCAGAAGTCCACGTGGCTCACCCACTGGGGGTTGCCAGACTCGTCGTTGGGCCCGGTGAGCGTGGAGGGGCTCTGCTTGTTCGTGATGGTCCAGGTACCCTGCGTCGTGCTGCGGTTGAGGTTGGGCTGGCCGGTCACAACGTCGGCCTGCCAGATGACGGAGCCATCCGAGTCGAAGAAGATGGCGTGCTGGTCGGAGATGTCCACGTCGATGTAGCGGGTTGGCCAGTCCTGGCCTCCGGGGTTGTACGTGGCTGCCGTCGTGTAGCAGGGCAGCTCAAGTGTGGTGGGGGAGCCCCCCATGATGTTGTTGTAGATGTCCTGTGCGGCTTCGGCTCCGTTGATCGACCAACCGTAGACGCCGCCGGCCACCACGGACTCCTGGACGCCGTCGGGACGCGTGTAGGTGCGCGCTGTGCCCACCGAGTCTGTCTTTGCGGAGAGGTCACCCTTTGCCCAGGTGGTGATGGCTTCCTGGCTGAGGGTCACCGAGAGGTCGTCTCCAATGGTGATCCACTGAGAGATGAGGTCGGCGTCAACGGTCGTGACCTCGGTGCCGCCAAGCGTGAGCGTGACGGTCGCGGCGAGCATGGCGTTCGCCGTCTTGATGGCATCGTCCACGGACTCCCCGGATTGGAGGGACTCGTCGCCAAGCTCGATGGAGGTCGCGAGGGACTTGACCTGTCCCGCGATTGTCTGGGTGGCTGCTGCCTGATCGATGCGGCTGGCCTGCGCACTGTCAGAGGCGGTGTAGGTCTTCTTCTCAGAGTTATACGTGATATCGGAGGTGCCTGATTCACCGTTTGCGGAGGACGCGGCACTCACGGCGTTTGCCAGCGCGGTCGCAATGGCATCCGAGTCAAGCGTGATGTAGGAGGAGACGTCACCCGTCGAGAGGCTCTGCGCAGCGCCCTGCGCAAGCTCGAGGGGCCACGCCCAGGGGTGCTGCTGGGCAATGGCGGCGCGTGCGGCACTCTCGCCGTCATAGGCCAGCGAGACATCCGACCCTGCTAGCTCGAACGAGACGCCGTCGCCCGAGACGCTTGCCTTCCAGCCAGACGTCTTGGTTGCGGAGAGCGAGCTCGCAACGTCATCGACGCTCATGAGCGAGACATCCTGCCCAGCTACGCTGGTGGACGGCATGAAGAAGAAGTTGAAGTACGCCACGCCACCAAGGTATACGGCGACGACAACGGCAAGCAAGACGAGAAGCACAATGACGGGGCCGCGGCCGGTGTGTTTTTTCTTGTGCGAGCCGGTGAAGTGCCCGCCTCGTGAGGACTGTTTCATGGTAATGACTGGTCTCCCTCGGTACGGGATGAGTGTTTGTTCCAGAGCGCTGACATGTTTGACTATAGTAACCCAGGGGCGGCCAACGGCCGTCCCCCGACCGACTCATGAGAAAAAGCTCCAAAGGCCAAGCTTGCGTGAAGGTGGCGCGGGGCGATAGAGAAAGGCAATACACGTGGGCCTGCAGACGGTACGCATAGGGAGCGCGGATGACCCGAAGCTCGACGCCTACGTGCGGCTGACCGATCGCCAGCTGAGAAACAGGCTCGAGCCCGAGAAGGGCGTGCTTATCGCCGAGTCGAGGCTGGTTGTGGAGGTTGCCCTGGACGCGGGGCTTGAGCCCCTCTCGTTTCTGGTCGACGATGCCAGGCTGGAGTCCTGCTCCGACCTCATCGAGCGCGCCGGATGCGTTGCCTATGTGCTGCCGCATGACCAGATGGAGCGGCTCACTGGCTTCAACGTGAACAGGGGCCTGCTCTGCGCGATGCGTCGACCGCATCCGCGGACGGTCGAGCAGGCACTTCTCGGCGCTCGCCACGTGGCGGTTTTGGAGGACCTTGTCGACGTGACCAACGTGGGGGCGGTCTTTCGCTCGGCGGCGGCCCTGGGCGCCGATGCCGTGCTTCTCTCGCCGCGCTGTGCAGATCCGCTGGGCAGGCGTGCTGTGCGCGTCTCCATGGGGACGGTCTTCCAGGTGCCCTGGGCGCGTGTCGATGCCAAGTCGTGGCCTGTGGAAATCGTGGCGGACCTGCGCGAGCGGGGCTTCGAGTGTCTCTCCATGGCGCTTGAGGATGGCGCCGTGCCCATTGACGACCCCTCGCTTGTCTCTGCCGAGAAGATCGCGCTCTTCTTTGGCTGCGAGGGCTACGGCCTTACGCGCGCGACGCTTGATGCCGTGGGCCGTTCCGTGATCATTCCCATGTCGAACGGCGTCGACTCTCTGAACGTTGCCGCATCTTCTGCCGTCGCGTTCTGGGAGCTCTTTGCACGCAGGCGCCGGTAGGGGAGAGCCCCGGCGAGTCCCTCGAGGCACACGGGCGAGACGCGCCGCCGCGCCCGCTGCCGTGTCGAAGCCGTGGCCGTCGTGCGTCTCGCCGAAATCACGCCGTTGCCTTTGGCGGGCCGGTGCAGACTGAAACGATACAACCGTCTGAGGGAGACCGCCACATGCAGGACGCAAATGCCGACCAGCTCAAGTACCTCGAGCTTCTCTCGGAGAAGTTCCCCACCACGCAGGCCGCATTCACCGAGATTATCAACCTCGAGGCGATCCTCAACCTGCCAAAGGGCACCGAGCACTTTGTCTCGGACGTCCACGGCGAGTACGAGGCCTTCGAGCACATCCTCAACAACTGCTCGGGGGTCATCCGCGAGCGCGTGGAGGAGGTGTTCAACCTCGAGCTCACGGCGGGAGAGCAGGCCGACCTCTGCACGCTCGTCTACTATCCGTCCGAGAAGCTCCGCCGCCTGCGCGAGGAGGGCATGGCAACAAGCGAGTGGTACGCCATCACGCTCATGCGCCTCGTGCGTCTCGCCCGGCGCCTCTCCGGCTCCTACACCCGCTCCAAGGTGCGCAAGGCCATGCCCGTGGCGTACGCCTACATCATTGACGAGCTCCTGCACATCTCGCCCGACGAGCGGGAGGCACGCCTTGCCTACCACCAGCGCATCATCGACACGATTATCGACACCGGGTCGGCAGATGACTTCATCTGCTCGCTCGCGGCGCTCATCAAGCGCCTGGCCGTGGACCACATGCATCTGGTGGGCGACATCTTCGACCGCGGCGGCGGCGCGGCCAAGATTATGGACCGA
>CAJMLD010000099.1 GCA_905214175.1 uncultured bacterium | reverse complement strand
ATCGCTAGCCAGATCTCGCTTCCCAGCTGGCAGATTGTCCTGCTCCGCACCCTCCTTGGCGGCACGCTGCTCGCCCTTATCGTGCTAGGCGCTCGCAAGCGCCCGGCTTTTCTCGACCACCCACGCGACGCTGCCTTTCTTGCCGCGTCTGGCGCTGCCCTGGGCGTGGGCTGGATCTTCCTCTTCGAGGCATACCGGCTCATTGGCGTGGGCATTGCGTCGCTCGCCTACTACTGCGGGCCAGTCATCGTGATGGCGCTCTCGCCCGTCCTCTTCCACGAGCGGCTCACCCCCGCCAAGCTCCTAGGGTTCGCGGCCGTGATCTGCGGGGCGTTTCTCGTGGTTGCTCAGGGACAGGGCGCGGCGCTCTCGCCGTGGGGCCTTGCGTGTGGCGGCATGTCTGCCGTGATGTACGCGGTGATGGTCATCTGCAGCAAGCGCGCGTCCAACGCCGTGGCTGGCATCGAGGCATCGGCCATCCAGCTGGTGGCGAGCTTTGCCGCAGTTGCCGTGTTTGCGCTTGTCGCCCACGGCTCCGAGCTTGCCGTGCCCTTCTCGGCAAACTGGCCCGCCATTCTCTGCCTGGGCCTCGTGAACACGGGCTTTGGCTGCTATCTGTACTTCTCCGCCATGGGACAGCTGCCCGTGCAGCGTGTCTCGGTGTGGGGCTACCTCGAGCCGCTCTCTGCCGTGATCTTCTCGGCACTCATCCTGGGTGAGGCGCTCACGCCCGCAAACGTCGCGGGCACGGTACTTATCCTGGGCGGTGCGATCTTCTGCGAGGCCGTCGGTAAGCGCCATGGTGCAACGGAGGCCAGTCACCGCCTTGCGAGCGCTCGCTCCGCCGGCAATCTTGCCGCGTAGGGCATGCGGAAGGGCCGCCCACGCGCACCTCTCACGGCCGTTCTCGCCTGCACGGCTCTTCTTGCCCTCAATTATTGAACAATATTCCTGCTTATTTTTTCATCAACTGCGGAAACTATCTCTTGACAAGAATTTTCGCGCAATAATTTCGATTGCTTGACGGGCTTGCGGATGCACGACGCCCAACAATCGGGGTGCTCGCCAAACCTGAGGGGAGCATAACCAGGTTGACAATCACCCACGCCTCGGGCTCCGTGGGAATCCCAAGAGAACTTGAAAGGGCAAGGCAGCTGAAAGCAAAGTTGTCGCATACTAACATGCAACTGAACACATCATTGAGACGAGGGCGTCACGATGGGGCTTGAGACAAAAAGCCAGATGCATGTTAACCAGGGCAAGGGCGCAGCGCCGGCCCCTGCGCCAGCGCACAAGCCGTCGCGCTTCGCCCGTCTGACAACAAACATTGGACACATCGACGGTCGCACCCTCACCTATGTGCTTCTCATCATCGTGGCCTGCGCTTTGGCCATAGTTGCCATCTCCGCGATGGCTCAGATGCTTATCTCGTCGCCCTCTGCAGCAAGCACATTCGCCAGGCCCCACTAGCCGAGCAGCCCTCCCGGCAAGCCCCGGCTACCCAAGCACTCCTGCTACAACGAGCACGACGACAAGCACAGCCACCGCCGCTGCGACAACTGCCACAATCCGCAGCGTGTCACGCCGCGCCTGCTCGCGGCGACGATGCGCATAGATCAGCGCCTCGGCATCGCGCGCGTCAACCGCGCCGTAACTACCCGTCTCATGCGGAGAGGCGGCTGGAACGCGCCGCGCAGGAGCGGCCCCGCGCACCGCAGGTGCAGCGGGCGATGCGCTCGGCGTGCGCCTTCTTCCGTCGCGACCTGCCGTGTTGCCGTCATGCCGCGACGCGGTGGGAGGCACGCGCACAGCTCCGGAGGTCGCGCGCGTGCCCTTAGACTTGCCAAACAATGCCATGAGAGACCTCCGCCCCATTGGGGCAGCTGGCCCCTTACGATACGGCGCGCCAAGAGAGAAGTGCGCCGCCTGTACTTCGATGATACCGACACGCGCCCAGCAGACAACCCAACGCCACGTAAGCTCCGGCACACTGACACGCAGCTTGAGGCGCCCGCGGGTAGGCGAGTCGGCACCCTACCCCACGCCGTGCGCCGCCTGATACTCGAAGCTTCCCAGCTCATAGGTACCAAAGATGCGCATACGCTTGAGTTGCATGGGATCATCGCCCGGATGTATCTGCCCGTACTGCGTGGTAAACGCAAGCAGGAAACCCGCCTGCTTCACCCCCGAGGGCGCCGCGTCGGAGACGTCGCCAAACGGGTACGCAAAGGCGTCGCTGGTCTTGAGGATGTCCGCAGACTGCTCAAGGTCCTTGGCGACCTCGTCGGAGGAAAGGTCGTAGATACGGCCGCCATGCCCCTTGCCCGATGTCCCCGCCCGGTGCAGGTCGTATGAATGCGACTGGAAGTCGACGTACGGGCTGGCGTAGTTCGAGAGCTTGTCCTGGATGTCGGCGTCACTGCAGATGACGAACGAGGTGGCGGGGACCTTGTGGCTCTCGAGCAGGGGAATTGCATACGTGAGGAATCCCTCGGAGCCATCGTCGAAGGTGAGCACTACAGACTTTGCCGGCAGCGAGTGGCCACCCTCAATGTAGGCACGAATCTCGGCCCACGAGGGGTAGTAGTAGCCATTCTCGTTGAGCCAAGAGAGCTGCTGGTCGAGCAGCGTTGTAGAGATGAGGTTTTGGTCGCTCGACGCGCCCTCGGGCGGGTTGGCTGCGTCGTAGACGTCGTGGTACATGAAGACCGAGATGCCGTCCTCATCCCAACCGCCATCGACATCGTCTACCACATGCACGGTGCGCGTGGCCGTAGCCACCATGCCGGCGGAGTCCTCCACCGTGTACGTAACGGTGTAGTCTCCCAGCGTCGTGGTGTCGACTTCGCCCGAGGCGGTGACCTTGTCCGTGATCATCCCGTCCGTGCGGTCGTGCGCGTAGCAGCCACCATCCACGTAGCCCTCGCCGCGCCTGACGTAGGTGTCGGCGCTGCCGCCCAGCGTCATCACGATGCTGCCGTCGTTCTGGGTGCCCACGGCTTGCGCGACCTGTTCCGTACCCTGGGAGCCCGTGCCCTGCTCGCCCTGAGAGGAGCTCGCGTCCCCGCTCCCGGAGCCCCCGACGTCTGGCAGGGAGAGCCCCACCCCACCGCGGGAGGCAATGATACCTGCGACAAGTGCAACCACGCAGGCAACGGCGACAAGGACCCCCATGTGCACGGCCCGCGAGCGCCGCTCCTTGCGATGACGCTCGGCGTACGAGCGGGCCTGCTCGGCCCTGGCGGAAGGCTGCGCAGGCATGGATTCCGCAGGTCGAAGCACGCGCACGTCACTTGCCCCCTGGCGGTGACGGTGTGCTCCACGCTGCTGCGAGCGCTGGCGAGCGTCGTCCGCAGAACTGGCGACCTTCTCGCTAGGCTCCTCCGGCACATAGCGCGAGACGCGGATGTCGTCTCGTCCCCCGCGACCCCTGTAGTTGTTCTCCCTATGCACCATGAGTCATCACCAATCCACGCCGGGCCGCCCAACTCGGCCTTCTCGACCTTAAAGGATAGCAAAGGCCGTGGTCTACAATTGGGGCTGCGTGCTCGACCACGGCGCGCGACCATCCAACGGCCTCGTCGAGAGGGGCACCATGCCCAAGGTAAGCATCATCGTTCCCGTATACAACGCCCAAGAGACGCTGCGCAGGTGCGTCGACAGCATCCTAGGACAGGAGTACCGAGACTTCGAGCTTATCCTCGCAGACGACGGCAGCACGGACGGCTCGCCCGCCCTCTGCGACGAGTACGCCGAGAAGGACAGTCGCGTGCGCGTGCTCCACAAGGAAAACTCCGGAGTCTCGGACACGCGCAACAAAGCGCTTGACGCCGCACACGGCGACTACGTTCAGTTTCTCGACTCCGATGACTGGATTGCGCCCGAGGCAACGCGACTTCTCGTGCGCGCCATGGAGGAGAACAGCTGCGACATGGTCATCGCGGACTTCTACCGAGTGATTGGCAGCAAGGTCTCGCGCAAGGGCGACATCGACGCCGAGGGCGTCCTCTCGCGCGAGGAGTTTGGCGACTACATGATCCAGAACCCCTCGGACTTCTACTTTGGCGTGGTGTGGAACAAGCTCTACCGCCGTGACATCATCGAGAAGTACCAGCTGCGCATGGACGTCACGCTCAGCTGGTGCGAGGACTTCATCTTCAACATGGAATATGAGCTGCACTGCAAGCGCATCTACCCGCTGCAGGTCCCCGTGTACTACTACGTGCGAACCAGGGGATCGCTGGCCAGCCAGGGGGCCAACCCCGCCAAGGTCGTGCAGATGAAGCTCAACGTGATCGAGTACTACAACGACTTCTACAAGCAGGTCTTTGACGAGGAGGACTACCGCGCGCGCCGCCCCGACATCTACCGCTTCTACATCGAGTCCGCCGGGGACGGCGACATCATGCCGTGGCAGCGCTCGGCCAAGCTGGGCGAGGAGCGCGTGCCCGTCTACGTGAACCCCGAGATGGAAGCCGATGCGCTTCTCGGCCTGTACTTTGAGGAGAAGCTCGTCGAGAGGAACCTTGAGCTTGTGGCCGCGCGGTTTGACCTTACCCCACGTGACGTGCGACTCCTTGCCTTTGTGCGCCTGGGCACGGTCTTCTCTGGCCGAGACGAGCTGGCGGACTACTGCGGCTTCTCTGCCCTGCAGCTGGCACGCACCCTGCAGCGGCTGCAGGCAAAGCGCCTGGTCACTGTGGAGACGCGAGTCGAGCGCGCTGAGGCGGGCGACGAGGCGGTGGTCGCGGCGGCACCAGGAACCGCTGCAGTGACGGGGACGACAAAAACCAAGCTCCTCGTCGTCACCCCAACCGAGCAGGCGCAGCCCGTGATGGAGGCCATCGCCGAGGCGCTTCGCGACTGCGACCGCGTGCGCTGCTCGTCGATGGACGAGGACGAGGCAAACCGCTATAGGAGCGACCGCAAGAAGGCTCTCGAGAGCATTCGGCGCACCCTGGCGTAGGGCGCCCGGCCCCCTCTCGGCGCCTGTCGCAGCGACGGGCGCCGAGAGGCACTTCCCTACTCGGCCGCCGCTTCGGGCATGACCTGATCGACGTACCCACGAATGATCGAGCAGGAGTTGCGCATCGCGCGGCGCTCATCGTAGGAGAGGTCGATCTCGAGCACCGAGTCGATGCCGTTGGCACCCACGATGCAGGGCGTACCAGCGGAGATGCCACTCTCGCCATACTCGCCCTCGAGGTGCACCGAGAGCGGCAGCAGGCGCTTCTCGTTGTGCAGGATGGCGGTGATGATCTCGGAGACAACCGAGGCAATGCCAAACTCGGTGCATCCCTTGCCGCCCACTATCTTGCTGCCGGACTCCTTGACCATGCGCTTGACATCGTCGAAGTCGATGTTGGAGTTGGAGTGGTGGTTCATCGCGAGATACTCGCGGAGCGTGATGGAGCCTACGGTCACGTGCGAGGTGGGGATGAACGAGGAGTCGCCGTGCTCGCCCATGCAGAAGGCCTGGATCTGCTTGGCGTCAACGTCGATGATGCCCGAGAGGATGCGGCGCAGACGCACGGAGTCGAGCGCGGTGCCGGTGCCAAAGACGTGCTCGCGCGGCAGGCCGAGGTTGCGGTACAGGTACTCGGTCACGATGTCGGCGGGGTTGGAGACGCTGAGCACGATGCCGTTGAAGCCGGAGTCGCGCACGGGGCCCACGATGCCCTCGAGCACCTTCATAGTGCCGCCGAGCATGTCGAGGCGGGTCTCGCCAGGCCTGCGGCTGCGGCCCGCGGTGAGGACGATGAAGTGGGCGTCCGCGCAGTCGGCGTAGTCGCCAACGTGGATGTTGAACGAGTCGCCCATGCCGGAGGCGAGGTCCTCGAGGTCCATGACCTGGGCCTCAGCGGCCTCGCGGTTGACGTCGAGAAACACGATCTCGTTTACCAGGTGGCGGAACATCAAGCACAGCGCGACGTGGCTGCCAACGCGACCAGCGCCGATGATGACCACCTTGCGGGTTTGGTATGGCTTCTCAATGGGCATTGTTTCCTCCTTGATGAACGGACAACTACTGTGCAACTGCTCACCAAGGGGAAATAATACGACACGCACAAGCGAGCGGGCGGCCACACGACCACCCACTCGCCGACCGGTAGGGATGAGACAAAGGGACTGTCCCTTTGTCTCAGTCGCGCGTGAGCTT
>CAJMLD010000098.1 GCA_905214175.1 uncultured bacterium | reverse complement strand
CTCTAGCTGAGCAAGTTGCTGCCGGAAGACGCATCTCCTCAGAGCCATACTTTGGCGCTCTTTTCGTTTGTCCCTTGCCTTGTGTGCACGCAGAACGGACACAAGCCGACAAGGCCCATTCCCTATAATGTGAGCGATTGTGTCCACACGAGGAGGTTCCATGGGCATCAGAACCCGCAGGGCTCGCAAGCACGCAAGTACGCACGCCGTCGGATTTGGCATCGCCGGCGTGTTTGGCTTCATAGCACTCTTTGCATTGGCACTCGCCATCTCCCTGGGCGCCGTGGTCGACTCTTGGCTCCAGGACCTGCCCGACTACGAGTCGGCAGACGCCTACCTCGTGGCAGAGCCCACCATCGTCTACGCAGCCGATGGCACCGAGATTGCGGAGTACTACCTCCAGAACCGTCGCTCCGTCACGCTCGATGACGTCTCGGACTACGTGAAGGAGGGTACGGTCGACGTCGAGGACGAGCGCTTCTACCAGCACAACGGCGTTGACCCCCAGGGCATCCTGCGCGCCATCGCGAGCCAGCTCAGCGGCCGCTCCGAGGGCGCCTCCACCATCACCCAGCAGCTCGTGAGGAACACGGTCCTCTCGTCCGAGCAGTTCGACCAGACCCTCAAGCGCAAGGTGCGCGAGGCCTACATCGCCATCCAGATGGAGAAGACGTACTCCAAGGACCAGATCCTCAACATGTACCTCAACACCATCAACTACGGCGAGGGCGCCTACGGCATCGAAGCCGCAAGCGTCACCTACTTCAACAAGGACGCGAGCGAGCTCACGCTGGCCGAGGCCGCAACGCTTGTGGGCATTCCCAACTCCCCCTCCTACTACGACCCCTTCGTGAACCCCGACGCCTGCGTCGAGCGCCGCAACAAGGTCCTGGGCAACATGCTTGAGATGGGCGACATCACGCAGGACGAGTACAACGAGGCCACCACCGAGGAGCTCACCCTTAACCCCGGCTCGCTGCAGGACGAGGTCTCTGGCTCCTATCCCTACTTCACCGACTACGTGAAGACGCTCCTCCAGATCGACTTCGACAACGACACCATTCTCAAGGGCGGTCTGCGCGTCTACACCACCCTCGAGCCCGACAAGCAGCAGGCGGCAGAGGATGCCGTGGACAACCTGGTCTCCGGCTCCGGCAACGACGAGCTCTCTGCGGCGCTTGTCTCCATCGACAACACCAACGGGCACATCGTGGCCATGGTGGGCGGCACCAACTACGGATACGACGAGAGCCAGGGCCAAAGCTCCATCAACCTCGCGATAAGCCAGCGACAGGCAGGCTCCAGCTTCAAGCCGTTCATGCTCATGGCTGCCATGATCGACGGCATGAACCCGTCGGTGATTCTCAACTGCAACTCCCCCATGCAGATCACGTCCACCTGGACGCCGCACAACTACGAGAACGCACAGTACGGCTACGTGAGCCTTGCGCGCGCGACCGAGCTCTCGTCCAACACCGGCTACGCGCAGGTGGTCATGGCCGTTGGCGTTGACAAGCTCATCGAGACGGCCCACCTCATGGGCATCGACTCGGACCTCCAGTCCGTCCCCTCGCTGGTCCTTGGCTCCTCGGGCGTCACGCCGCTCGAGATGTGCGAGGCCTACAGCGTCTTTGCAACCAACGGCGTGCACCGCGACGCCATCGCCATCACCAAGATCGAGGACCGCAACGGCAACACGGTCTACGAGCACGAGGACGATCCCGAGCAGGTCATCGACGAGGGCGTGGCCCAGGATGCGCGCGAGGTCCTCGAGGGCGTTGTGGACGCGGGCTACACCACGAGCTACGTGCACAACTACTTCACCGCAGACCAGCCCGTGGGCGGCAAGACCGGTACCTCGGATAAGGCCGACAACCTCTGGTTCTGCGGCTTCACTCCGCAGCTCACCACCACGGTCTGGTGCGGCAACCGCGACAACAACCAGGCAGCCCACTACAAGGGGGCGCTTGCCACGACGCCCACCACGGCGCAGCCCATCTGGACCAACTACATGAACACCGTCCTCAAGGGCGTGGACCGCGAAGAGTTCCCCAAGTCCACCGAGACCGTGACCTACAAGGACAACAGCTCCTGGGACTTTGTGGGCACCCCCGTCTCCACCAACTCGAGCTCGTCGTGGAACACCGTCAGCAACAGCACCACCACCAACTCCACCAGTACGGAGTCCACGACCAGCACCACTACCGAGAAGACCGAGACAAACACCAACAATACCGAGACCAACTCCGGTACCGGTACGGGCGGCAACGGCGGGAACGGGAACGGCAACGGCGGGAACGGCAACGGCGGGAACGGCAACGGCGGCAACAGCCAGAATACCGGGACAAACACGGGAGAGAATTCCAACACCGAAACCAACCCCAGCCAGAACACCGGGACAAACACGGGCACCAACACCGGAGGGACACAAGGCCAGTAGCGGCTTCAAGGCGGAGGCTTGCGCGCACTCCGTTACATCGATGACAAGAGGGCCCCGGCGGCGTGCCGGGGCCCTCTCTTTTCTCGCCTGTTGGTCGACCGTCTCACACGGCTTGACAGCGTCGCGGCGCGGCGGCAACCAGCTTTGCAGCCGCCGGCGATTGGCCCAATGCCTACTTGGAGCTGCCGAGCTTCTTCACGAGCGCCTGCAGGTCTGCCGCGTGCTGGCCGTCGATGGCAACCACGAGCACCGTGTCGTTGCCGGCAACCGAACCCAGCGCGTGCGAGAGTGCCGCCCCGTCGATAGCAGCGGCCACACCCGAGGCCGTGCCAGGCTGGCACTTGATCACCACGAGGTTCTCGGCGCGGAGCACATCCACCACAAACTCTGAGAGCATCCGCTGCAGGTGCAGGTCCTCGGAGAGCACGTAGATGCCCTCGGGGAGCTTGCGCAGGCCCATCTCGGTAATGTCTCTCGAGACCGTTGCCTGCGTGCACGAGAAGCCCTGCGCCTGGAGCTCCTCCACGAGTGCCCGCTGGGTGCGAATGGACTTGTCGCGGATGATTTGCCTGATGGCTTCTTGCCTGTCGTTTCTCTGCTTAGCCACGTGATGCCTCTCAACTAACGGTTCGAGCCTGCTGGCCCACCCTAAACAAGGGTGAATACTTCTATCGGATTATACGTATCAAAAGTGGTCATTACCCATATTCCTGGGCAGGGTCACGCAAGCACCATACCAACGGCTCCATGAGGTCTCATCTGCTTGGTGGCCAATGCGGCGCCGCTTGAGGCAGCGTTTCATAGCACTGGCGCCGCTCGGAGGAGTCGCCCGTATGCAAAACGCAACACTGTCTTATAGTGCATATGTGATGTGCAGGGCAGAGATTCGCGAGGCGACTGCCCCACGCGTCATTCGAAATGTTGCATCGACTTTTTGGCGTGCACGCACATCCCGACGCGCGCACCACGCAGGGAGGCTTCATGGAGTACTCCGACGGCAGGCCCCAGAGATCTCAGCGCCGCGCGGGTGGTTCGCGCGGGGGTCACGGCGGTTCCTCTCGCCCGCGTCAGCAGAGGCCGCTTGGAACGGGCTCGCGCAGTCGTGGCAGACGCCGGGGCTATGAGCTGCGAAGCCGCAGCATTGGCTTTGCGAGCGCAGGACGCGGGAGGCGCACGGGCAGCCTTGACACGCGCATGGTCGCCGCGTTGGTGCTGGGCATTGTCGCCGTGGTGCTTCTCGTCTTTGCCATCTCGAGCTGCGTGGCGGGCAACGCCGCCCAGGAGGAGCAGCAGGCGGAGGAGAAGCCCCGCGTTGCCACGGGCATCTCGGACGACCTCTCGCAGGCGCTTACTGCGCGACTCGACCAGGACGATCAAATGGCCCAGATTGCGAGCAATGCCGACCAGTACTCCGACGAGCGCCTAGTTGAGCTGGCACTCAACGAGCCCGACGCCGTCTCGCTTGTCGCCGGCTACCTGGAGTCCGACAAGACGGCGCAGGCCTACGGCGAGGAGGCATCGGTTGACAGCTACCCGCAGCTCTATGACTGGGACTCCCGCTGGGGAGCGGTGGACTACGCAGGCAGCGCCCTTGCGGTGACGGGGTCCGGCCCCACGGTGATGGCCATGGCAACGATCGGCCTTACCGGTTCGACCGACAACACGCCTGCGACCATTGCAGCGCTTGCCGAGAAGGACGGGCTCGCCACCGGCGACTCAAGCTTGAGCGGCGACTTCTTCACAAACGAGTCCAACGCGCTTGGCGTGGTCTACCACACGTACGACACCTCGGCCGACAACATCTCGGCGGTGGTCACGTCGGGGACTGTGGTTGCGATGGAGGTCAAGGCCGAGAGCCTCACCCCCTACGAGCACTGGATTCTTGTGGTCGAGAAGGGCTCCGACGGCACCTTCACCGTGCACGACCCCACCTCAAGCGACGTGACCTCCCGGAGCTGGGACGCCGACACGCTCGCCAACGCGTCGACGGGCAAGTTCTACGCGCTCACGAAGATGGCATCGTAGCGGGCTGGCGCGGCTGGCATGGCGCCACAGCAGCGGCTTCGTACGGAGTTGCTGCTGAGGGTGGCCCCATGGCGCCAGGTTGACGCCACAGCGAGGGTTTCATACGGAATTGCTGCGGAAACTGGCCCTGTGGCGCCAGGTTGACGCCACAGCGAGGGTTTCATACGGAATTGCTGCGGGAACTGGCCCTATGGCGCCAAAACGGCGCCACAGCAGCGGCTTCGTACGGGGTTGCTGCCAAAAGGGGCCTTGTGGCGCCGGCGCGAGCCGCCCTACTCGTGCTCCTCGAGGAAGCGCTCGGCCACCGCGTTGTAGCGCTCGGGCTGCTCGCCATGCACCCAGTGCGTGCCATCGGCGAAGAGCTCCCATCGGGCACCGGGAATGCCGTCAGCCACCTGCTTTGCCACAAGCGGCGTACACTCGTCAGCCGCGCCTGAGGTCACGAGCGTGGGAACGTCAATCCTGGGCAGCTGGTCCACCACGCTCCAGTGCGAGAGCGCGCCCGTGACGACAAACTCGCTCATCCCCTGCATGAAGTGGTAGCACTCGTCACCAACCGGATCCGGCTCGGGGCTATGGAGATGCGCGGGCCTCTCGTCCTCCGGCACCTTGGAGACGTGGCGTCGGTAATACTCGGCCGTCGCCGCGCGGACCTCGGGACGGCTGTAGTCACCGTCGACATCGGCCTGCGCCAGGGCCTCGTCCATCTCGCGCGGCAGGTAGTGGCGAAGCCGGACGGCCTCGTGAAGCCACAGGTCCATGCTCGCGGGCGAGCTGGCAACCACCATGGAGGCCAGGCCGTCGTGTCCGTGATTGTGCCAGGGCTCGCCGATAGCGTACATCATGGCCAGCATGCCGCCCCAGCTTTGGCCCAGGATGTGCAAGCGGTCCCAGCCAAATGTCGTCGCAAGATACGCCCGCACGCAGGCAAGCTCGTCGAGAAAGAGCGAGCATCCCCACAGATCCGGCAAGGGCGGCGTCTTGGAGCGGCCGCAGGAGATCTGATCGTAGTAGACAACGGCGCGACCGTACTTCTCGGCAATGCCATCGAGTGACTGCAGGTAGTAGTGGGCGGCACCAGGACCGCCATGCAGAACGAGCAGGGGCAGCTTACCTGGCTGGCACTCCCCCGCCACCCGGTAGTAGGTCTGGTATCCCGCAAACGGGATGTAGCCCTCGCTCTCGCGCAGCATGATGCAACGCTCCTCTCGGCAGCCTGTTCTTCTCGCCATGCCCCTAGGCCGCAACCAGCGCAAAGTACGCAATGACGGCGATGCCCAGCACGATGCGGTACCAGCCGAAGGGCTTGAAGTCGTGCTTCTTCACGAAGCCCATGAGGAAGCGGATGGCCGCCAGGGAGACGACAAACGCCACGACGCAACCCGTGAGCAAGATGGCCGCCTCGGGGCCGGAGAAGGCGTTGCCCTTGAGGAAGTACTTCACCAGGCGCAGGCCGGAGGCGCCCACCATCACGGGGATGGCCAGGTAGAACGTAAACTGCGCGACCACGGTGCGCGAGCAGCCAAGGATAAGGCCGCCGATGATGGTAGAGCCGGAGCGCGAGGTGCCTGGGACAATTGAGAGCACCTGGAAGAGGCCGATGCCCAGGGCGGTCTTCCAGTCGAGGTCGCTGATGTCCTGGATGCGGGCCTCATGAAAAAATCAAGTTGGTAGGCTGGAGCATCTTGGGAATCCTGCTCATAGCTGTA
>CAJMLD010000097.1 GCA_905214175.1 uncultured bacterium | reverse complement strand
GTTTGGGACAGGGGGTGATTCCCATGGCACTGTTGAGAAGGAATTCGACGTTTGCGACCCTTCCCAACCGCAATTCTGTCGATATTCTTCTCAATAGCAACGGCTGGCACGAGGGCATGGGAGCTGCTCGGCACCACGGGCACCACCGAGAGTGGCAGGATAGGAACTAGGAGCTACCGAGGGCACGAACGCAAGAGGAGAAACGCATGGCACAAAGCGACGGCTCGGGACGCGACGGCGCGACAAGGGCACGGTTTGTGGCTGCCGCCGTCTTGGCAGCGGCCTGTTCTCTGCTCGCCCTGCTCTTCTCGCAGCCATGCCTGCAGGCAACCCTCTTTCCCGGCTACCGCCGGCTCTCGAGGTCCCTCATGGCCGCTCTGGCAACGGTCTCCTCCGTGGCCCCCTTCGCCATCTGGGATTGGCTCACGGTGGGACTTGTGGCGACCGCCATCGCAACGTTGGTGCGCCGCATTCGCCGCCGCCAGCGCATTCTTCCGTGGCTATCGATGGTGGCGCTGGTCGCAGCCGCAACGGCATTCCTGGGCACTGCCGGCTGGGCGCTCAACCACTATGCGCCGGAGCTCTCCCAGGACCTTGGCCTCGAGGTGGGCCAGTACAGCGAGGACCAGCTCGCAGGCGCAACCTCGTACTACCTTGGCCAAGCAGCCGCCCGCGCGCCACTCGTTTTGCGCGAGGAGGACGGTACGCTTTCCCACCAGGACTTCTACGAGCTTGCTCGCATCGCTGGGGCATCGTATGCCCCGCTCGCCCAGCGCTACGAGGTCTTCTCGGGAAGCACCGCGCCCGTGAAGTCGCTGCTGCTCTTTGGCGAGCCGCTCCTCTACAGCGGCCACACGGGAATCTTTTGGGCAGCGACGGGAGAGTCTAGCGTGCCCCTCGACACCGCGATCGCCGAGCTTCCATTCACGATGTGCCATGAGGCGGCGCACCGCCTGGGCATCGCGAGCGAGGAGGAGGCTAACTTCTCGGCGTTTCTCGCCTGTACGGCAAGCGATGACACGCGCTTCTCGTACTCTGGCTTCTACTCCGCCTTCAACTACTGCGTGAACGCCCTGCTGGCAGAAGACCCCGAGCGCGCCCAGCAGCTAGTCTCGGATGCGCTCGCAGGCGAGAACGGCGCCGGCGTGGCGCTGGTCCTCCAGGACCGCGCCGCAACGCAGAAGCACTACCAGGCGTTTGAGGGCCCCTTCGAGGACGTGGGCACCACCGTCAACGACACCTACCTCAGGAGCTTTGGCGAGAAGGCCGGCGTGCGCTCGTACGGCCTGGTTGTGGACTACCTGCTCGCTTGGCTTGACGCGTAGCGCTCCGCGGTGCGGCGAATGCGGTCTGCCTGCTGCCGCTCCTCCTCGGTGGGTGCCGGCAGGTGAGAGCTCAGGTCCGCGGGGACGTCGTGCCCGTAGCGCACGATGTCGTTCTCGAGGACGCCTGCCGTGTCCTCCGGCAGGTACACCGAGAGGCTCCCGCCCCTGCAGACAAACTCGGCGCAGCCGTCATCGCCCACGCAGGCGTCGGACTGTCCGCCCAGCACCGAGACCCACCGCTCGCCGGCGTGGCGCGACCCCACGTACATGCGCTTTGCTCCGCCGTTGCGGTCGGTGAGCACGCAGGCGACGCCCGATCCGCCATGGCGCCCATCGCCCTCGCGCGTCCAGCCCACAACATCGGGGTCGTCGAGGTAGTCGTGCTGGGGCCCGTAGGCAAAGCGGCGGCGCAGCTCCATGAGCAGCGGCAGCTCGCGCACGGCGGGAATGTTGCCATCGTTGGGCATGCCAAAGAGGTCACCGTAGAAGACGCAGGGATAGCCCGCCTCACGCAGCAGGATGAGCGCATAGGCCGAGGGCTTGAACCACTCCTCCACAAATGACTGGAGCGCCTGGCCGGGCTGGGTGTCGTGGTTCTCCACAAAGGTGACGGCGCGCGTTGGATCGGCCGCCACAAGGGTGTTGTCGAAGAGACGTCGCAGGTCAACGTTTCCAAACGAGCAGGATGCCTGGTAGAGACGATAGTGGAGTGGCACGTCAAAGAGGCTCATGGTTCTCTCGGCCCCAAGGTAGGCCTGAAGCTCGCCCACGTCTGGCGACCAGTACTCCCCCACCGTGAAGAGCTCCTTGCCAAACTCCTGGCGCAGGGCCGAAAGCCAGCGAAGGAAGAACCGACGGTCCATGTGCTTGAGTGCATCAAGCCTAAAGCCATCGAGATTGCACGTCGAGAGGTACCACTCGCCCCAGCGCAGCAGCTCGTCGTAGACGGGCTGGTACATCTCATCCACGTCACAGCCCATGAGATAGTCGTAGTTGCCATTGTCGCGACGGTCTACCTGCTCACTCCAGTGCTTACCGTCAAAGAGGTAGATGGCATTCGCGTGCGTTGCCTCGTCGTAGTCCACGCCGTGGAAGCAGGTCCAGTTCCACTTGAAGGCAGAGTACCTGTCGCCACGCCCGGGAAAGTCAAAGCGCGTCCAGGCGGTGATGTCATGCGGCGCCGAGACGGGCTGCTCACGGTTGTACGAGGCCACCTCGGTTGCGCGAACACGCTCGGTGCCGTCGGCTCCCATGCGGTGATCGAGAACCACGTCAGCCAGGGCCTGCATGCCTGCCTCATGAATGGCGTCGATTGCGGCCAGATACTCCTCGCGTGTACCGTACTTGGTGCGCACAGAGCCTTTCTGGTCAAACTCGCCCAGGTCATAGGTGTCATACACGCCGTAGCCAACGTCGCTTGCGCCTGCCATGCCCTTGTAGGCCGGCGGCAGCCACACGGCCGTGATGCCGTTGTCCGCAAAGAGCTGGGCATCCTCGGCCAACCGGCGCCAGTGCCTGCCGTCCGCGTCGAGGTACCACGAGAAGCCCTGGAGCATCGTTCCGTTCATGCGCGCCTACCCCAGCCGTGTGGGATGCACGCAAGCAGCGACGGCGGCAATGATGGCGAGAAGCACGGCGGGCGCAAAGCCGATGGCTCCCAGCACAAGCGACGCTACAAAGAGCCACCAGAACACATGCAACCCCGCGCGAAGCGTCCACCCCAGGATGCGAAAGACACCAACGACCAGCGCGAACACCAGCCACACGCCCAAGACGGCGAGCATGACGGGGGCAAATATCACAGCGAGAAGCGACGCGAGGAGAAACGTAATCATGTGGACCTTCCTTTCGGGGCGTACGCAAGACGCACCTGTGGGGGAATCCTACCCGTTTTAACAGTGGACAAGCGGTAGCCAGGACGTCTTCGCGCGGTCTTCTCTGCAGTTTGTGAAACATACTTGAAACAATATTACCAACGTGTTACAAAGGTCTTGTAAAAACTGAAGGCCGTTTAAGAAAGTTGCAGGTGACGGCATATGCCCATGAGTTCTGGTCCGCTCTTTATCCTCGCCGTGTTCCTCATCATGATTGCGCTGCTGGCTGGCGCCGTGCTCGTAGCGGCAGCGGCACAGGCAGTTGTGAACAGGCTGCGCGGACAGCGCGGTCCGCAGCAGAACGCGACCACCTATCCCACCATGCTCTATCCGCGCTACTAAGCACGGCCACAAGGGACACGCAACGGCCCGGACGGAATGCCCGCCCGGGCCGTTCTCATGCGCAGGCGCACCTGCTGGCTACCCCCTGCGCGCAGCTCCTAGGCGCAGCTGGTGAAGGCCTCGCAGCGTGAGGGTTGCATCGACCTCGGCCGCGTGCGACATGAGCGGGGCCACTCGCTCGGCACCGCTGCCGGTAAGCACGACGCGCGACTCTCCTCCAAGCTCGGTAAAGACCCGGTCGAGCAGGCCGTCCACGCGGGCCACCTCGCCAAAGACCACGCCAGACTGCATGGCCTCGCGGGTGGATCGCCCAATGGCCGCCTTTGGCGCATGCAGCTCGATGACGGGCAGACGTGCTGCCGCGCGCGAGAGCGCCTGCGCCCCAAGCGCGAGTCCTGGCGCGATGATGCCGCCGAGAAAGACCCCCTCGCCGTCGAGAACCTCGATGTTCATGGTGGTCCCAAAGTCGACCACCACGACCGGCGCCCCATAGGCCGTGCGCGCCGCCACCACGTCGGCAATGCGGTCGGGACCAATCTCGGCAGGATCGCGGTAGCGCATGCGCAGCCCCGTCTTGAGGCCGGGCCCCACCACAACGGGACGCGTGCGGCACGCCGTTGCCAGAGCCACCGACCACGCCTCGGTGAGCGATGGCACCACGCATGAGAGCACCGCATCGAGCGGCGGCTCCGCAAAGGTCTCGGCGCGCTCGGGCGCGAGCGAGCGCTGCCCGGCCACGTCCTGCGCCAACACGCCCAGCACCTGCGCAACCTGCATGCGGGCCTCGTCTGCCGTGAGGCGTGCGGGCGTGGTGAGCTCCCAGGTGCCCAGCGGCTCGTCCGTCTCGCCAGCATCTGCCGAGAAGAGCCCAAAGCCGGTGGAGGTGTTGCCCACGTCAACGGCAAGGACGCAGTGCCCCTCGCTTGCGGCAGAGCCGGTCTGTTCGCTCTTTCCCATGTGCGCTCCCTTCTCCGCCAACGCGCGTGCCGTCCACACACCCCATCGCCGCTGTAGCCATTCGCTATACTCTAGCAAGTCCGCGCGCAGGTCCGGCGCACGGACACCGGTAACCCGACTCCTCGGCCAGCCCACGCCGGCCTCCAGGGGGAGCGGATATACGCAAAGGAGAACAACATGGACAACACCTCTGGCCGCGCCTCGTGGCGTGGGCAGCTGACGGCGCGTGGCGTCGTCATTGGCTGCATTGGCTGCGTCGTTATCACCGCCTCCTCGGCCTACACGGCACTCAAGCTTGGCGCGTTGCCATGGCCAATCGTGTTTGCGGCAATCGTCTCGCTCTTCTTCCTCAAGCTTCTGGGCAACGCCAGCCTGAACGAGGCAAACGTCACCCACACCATCATGTCTGCGGGCGCGATGGTTGCGGGCGGACTTGCCTTCACCATCCCCGGTGCGTGGATGCTGGGGTACGCCGACGAGGTGGGCTTTGCGCAGATGCTCATCGTGGCACTTGCCGGCACGGGGCTGGGACTTGTTGCCACGGCGATTATCCACCGACACTTCATTGTTGACGCAAACCTGGAGTTTCCCATGGGCGCCTCTGCGGCGCAGACCCTGCGCGCAACCGAGGCGGGCGGGAAGACGGGGCGCCGTCTCTTTGCGTCGATGGGGCTTGCCGGCGTATACGCCGTGCTGCGCGACGCGCTTGGCGCCGTGCCCGCCATGCTGGCGGCGCTCCCCATTCCCGGCGTGAGCTTTGGTATCTACAACTCTCCCATGATGCTCTCGGTGGGCTTCCTCGTGGGCGGCGTGGCGGTTGCCTGGTGGTTTGCCGGCGCCCTTCTCGCCAACTTTGGCATTGTGGTGGCAGGCAGTGCGGCGGGGCTTTGGGCCGTCGACGCCGCGCAGGGCATCGTGAAGAGTCTGGGCATGGGGCTCATGATGGGAGCCGGGCTGGCTGTGGTAGCCAAGGACATTGTGCCGCAGCTCGCGAGCATCGCGCGCGGGGTGCGCGGCGCGGGTGACGCGCGCGGAGCCAACGGCACCGGCGCGGCGGAGTCGCTCGTCACCGGCAGCGTGCGAACCGACGCCGGAACGTTTGCGGTGCTTGCCGCCGCCATCGTGGTCCTCATGTGCATGGGACTTGGGCTTCCACCGGTCGTGAGCGTTGTGGTAGTGCTTCTCGCCTTTGTGACCACCGCCATGAGCGCGCAGTCGTGCGGGCAGACCGGCATCGACCCCATGGAGATCTTTGGCCTCATCGTGCTGCTGCTTGTCTCGGCCTTTGCGCAGGTACGAGAAGTGCAGCTCTTCTTTATTGCCGGCGTGGTGGCCGTTGCGTGCGGTCTTGCCGGGGACGTGATGAACGACTTCAAGGCAGGCAGCATCCTTGGCACCGACCCGCGCGCCCAGTGGCTGGGCCAGGCAATTGGCGGCGTTCTGGGGGCCGTGGTCTCGGCGGCCGTCATGATGGCGCTGGTAGGAGCCTACGGGCCTGACGCCTTTGGCCTGGGTAAGGAGTTTGTCTCGGCACAGGCAAGCGTCGTTGCGACGATGGTCTCGGGGATTCCCAGCGTTCCCGCATTTGTGATTGGCCTTGCGGCCGGCATCGCCCTCTACTGGGCGGGACTCCCGGCGATGATGGTGGGGCTTGGCGTCTACCTGCCGGTTTACAGGTCGTTCACCGCTGCGCTGGTCGCCGCCCTCCAGTTGGGCATCGGCCGCGT
>CAJMLD010000096.1 GCA_905214175.1 uncultured bacterium | reverse complement strand
GAGGGTTCGAATCCCCCAGGGAGCACCAGAAAGCAGCAGCCCAGGGCACGTGGTGCCCTGGGCTTTTTGTTTAGAGCGGCTTAAGCTCCACGCCACGCAAGAGAGAAGAGTCTCTCTCCCCTACTTCACTTCTGCAAGGTCGCCGCGGTTGAGCGCCTCCTCGTAGAGGTGCTTGAAGACCATGCTGCCATGCAGGCCGTCGTGCTCGAACTCGTTGGTGACCCAGGCATGGCTTGCGCCCACCCGCGAGAGCGTGTCCAGCTGAAGGCCAGAGTCCACATAGGCGTCATCGAAGTAGACGGCCGCCTGGAGCGGGACCTCGTTTCTCGCAAGCTGCTCCTGGTCGTAGAGATGGCCAAACTCGGTGTCGGCCATGAGAACGTCCATCGCGGGGGCAAACGGCGTGAGCGACGGATCGTCCTTGAACATCCAGGGGAACATCGCCTCGGCAAAGAGCATGAGGGGACGCGCGTCCTCGGAGAACTCCGGCCTGCTCGCCGCCTCGTGCGCCGCGGCCCAGTCTATGGGCGCGTTCAGCGTGCCGTCCGCATAGATGAACTCCTGGAGCGTCCAGTAGAGCGGGCTTGCGTACGAGGAGGTCATCGACTGGACCTGATCGAGGAAGCCACCAAAGAGACGCACGTGGGAGGCGTCTCCACCGGCCGCGGCAAGAGCATCGTCGCAGGAGCCGTCGCCATCGGAAAAGGCAACGTCGAAGAGGGCGTGCAGACGCTCGGGCGCAGGCTTCATACCAAGGCCACCCCCCACGAGCTGAAGTCGCCTCACCGAGAAGGGAGAGCCATCGGGCAGGGTCACGTCGCCTGCGGCAAGGCGGTCGGCCACGAGAGAAACGCGCTTCTCGTCCTCGGGATAGCGCTCGTAGTAGGCACGGGTCTTGGCCACCATGCGCGGGAAGGTGTGCGCATAGACCTCCGCCGCACTTGCTGGCACGTGGGGAATGCCACCGCAGGTAAAGCTTGCCGCAACACCAGACGGGAAGGCAGAGAGGTTTGCCAAGGTGAGAAACCCACCATAGCTTTGTCCCAAGGTAACCCACTTGCGTCCGCCAAACTCGGTGAGGCGGAGGTACTCGAAGTCGCGGATGATCGAGTCTGCCAGGAAGCGCTTGAGATAGTTGGCCTGGCGTCGCGCCGGATCCGCACCATGCGCGGCGGCCTCGGCCCCCACGGCAGCGATGCGCGCGCCGTCCACGCGCGAGGAGCGTCCGCAGCCACGCTGGTCGGGTAGAACCACGCGAAAGTGGCGCAGTGCCTCCTCGACCCATCCGTCACTCTGGGGCGAGAGGGGCCGAGGGCACGCACCTCCGGGCCCACCCTGGAGAAACACAATGAGCGGCAGGTCGCGGCCAACGTTCTCGGGCGAGCAGAGCACGCGGTAGAAGAGCTTGATACTCTTGCCCACAAACGCAGGGTCGGGTTTCTCGGCAGCACCCTCCATGGCAAGCGCAGAGGGGTCATCCTGGTCCACGCCGGCAAGGGCAGCCGGGCTGGTGCCACGCCAGTCGAGCGGCACCTCGATGGAGTGGTCTTCCGCGTAGATGCCCGGAAGGTAATAGCTGGTAAGAAGCGCCATTCGAATCCCTCGCCCTAGAGCAGGTACTCTGCGATCTGGACCGCGTTGGTGGCAGCGCCCTTGCGGATCTGGTCACCGCAGCACCAGAACGCGAGCGAGTTCACGCCGTCCGGTGCCGAGAGGTCACGACGGATGCGGCCAACGTAGACCAGGTCCTGGTCGGAGGTGTCAAGCGGCATGGGGTAACGCAGGTTCGCGGGGTCGTCCACGACCTTGACGCCAGGCGCGGCAGCAAGCGCCTCGCGCGCCTCATCGGGCGAGATGGGACGGTCAAACTCCGCCGTGATGGACTCCGAGTGCGAGCGCATGACCGGCACGCGGACGCAGGTGCAGTTCACTCGGACCCCGGGAATTTGCATGATCTTGCGACCCTCGTTCTGCATCTTCCACTCCTCCGAGGTGTAGCCCTCGTCCTTGAAGGAGCCAATCTGCGGGATAAGGTTCGCGGCCAGCTGGTAGGCGAAGGGGCTCGTGTCGCCCATCTCGCCGCCCTCGGCAACGACCTTCATCTCTCGCTGGAGCTCGATGAGGCCGGGCATGCCGGCGCCAGAGGCTGCCTGATAGGTGGAGACAATCAGGCGACGCAGGCCGGCAAGCTTGTGCAGCGGCCAGGTGGGCACGAGCCCGATGATCGTGGCGCAGTTGGGGTTGGCGATGATGTTGCGCGGGTGGTTGGCGATGTCTGCCGCGTTGATCTCGGGGATGACCAGCGGCACGTCGGGATCGAGGCGGAAGGCATGCGAGTTGTCCACGCACACCGCGCCGCGCTTGGCTGCCTCGGGAAGCAGCGCCTTTGCGGTAGCGTCACTCGCGGCGCCAAGCACGATGTCGGCGCCCTCGAACGCCTCGGGGGTCGCCTCGGCCACAGGCACGGCCTCGCCGTGGAAGGAGACGGTCTTGCCAACCGAGCGCGCGCTCGCGAGGGGAACGAGCTTGGCCACGGGGAAGTTGCGCTCCTCGAGGCACTGAATCATCTGCGTGCCAACGACGCCTGTGGCACCGAGAATGGCGACGGTCTTGTCTGCCATGATTGTGGGTCCTTTCTCTGCGTGCCCTTGAGGGCAGCGATGGGTTCTTTAGGCCTTCTCGGCCGAGACCATCTCGTTTCGAACGAAGCGCTCGTAGATGACCTTGATTGCGCGCTCGAAATCGGTGTTGTCAACGCCCAGGATGATGGAGATCTCCTCAGAGCTCTGGGTGATCATGCGGATGTTGATGCCGGCGTCTCCCAGCGCGCCGAAGATCTTGCCCGAGGTACCGGAGCGCCTGGACATGTTGCGGCCGACAACCGAGATGAGCGCCAGCTTGTCGACCATCACGATGTCGTCGGGCTTAATCTCGCGACGGATGTCGTTGACGATCGAGTAGATCTTGTCCTTGACGTCGGCGGCGGCAACCACAACGCCAAACGAGTCGACGCCCGTGGGGATGTGCTCGATGGAGACGCCATAGCGCTCGAAGATGGAAAGCGCGCGAGAGATGACGCCGACCTCGTTGGACATGTGCGCCTTCTTGACGTGCACCGCCATGAAGTCCTTGCGGCCGGCGATGCCCGTGATCAGGTGCTCGTCCGCACCCGTCTCGGCCGTCTCGCGAATCGTGGTGCCAGCGTCCTGGGGACGGTTGGTGTTCATGATCTTGATGGGGATGTTGACCTCACGCACCGGGAAGATGGCCTCCTCCTGGAGGACCGAGGCGCCCATGTAGGAGAGCTCGCGCATCTCGTCGAACGTGATGCGGCGAATGGAGCGGGGGTTCTCGACGATCCTGGGGTCTGCAGAGAGGAAGCCCGAGACGTCCGTCCAGTTCTCGTAGACGTCGGCATCGAGGCAGCGGGCGGCGATGGCGCCCGTGATGTCGCCGCCGCCGCGCTGGAAGAGCTTGATGGCGCCGTCGACGGTAGCACCGTAGAAGCCGGGCAGCACGAAGGCGCCGTTCCTGTGGGCGAAGTCCTTGAGGCGCACGGCGGTGCGCTCCATGTCCACGTTGCCGTCATGGTGAAACACGATGACGTCCGCGGCATCCACAAACGGAAACCCCAGGTACTCGGCCATGATGTTGGCGGTGAACCACTCTCCGCGCGAGACCACGTACTCGGGCGAGTGCTTCTTGATGTTGGCGGCGAAGGTCTCGAACTTCTCGGCAACTGGCCACTTGACGCCCAGCTCGTCGGCAATGTCAATAAAGCGCTGCTCGATGTCGGCGAGAAGCGAGGTGCAGTCGACGTGGTACTCGATATGCGCGTTCACAAGAAGCAGAAGGTCGGTGATCTTGTTGTCACCCGAGAAGCGCTTGCCCACGGCAGAGACAACCACAAAGCGGCGGTCGGGGTCTGACTCGACGATGGACTTGACCTTGCGGAACTGATCAGCGGTGGCGACGCTGGAGCCCCCGAACTTGCAAATCTTGATCATGTGAACCTCTCCTAGCTGTTCGCGGACACGGCCGCCATGAACGTGGTTGGGTCGGACTGCAGCGCCTCGTCAAGCGTGGCGCGCGCCTGGGTTGCGGTGAGGTCATCCACGATGACGGCACCCGGCTCGTAGAACGTCGCGCCGGGGATGGTGGCCTCGGTGCGGAACACGTAGGGCCCGTGAAGCATGGCAGGGTCATATGTGAGGCCACGCGAGAAGTCGTAGATAGGCCTCCTGCCAGCCACGCAGTCAAGGATGTCCTGGACGATGGCGTTGCCTGTGGGGAGGCTGCCCGCGCCCTGCCCGTAGAACTTGAGCTCGCCAATCGAGGGCGCATCGAGCGTCACGAGGTTGAAGTTGGTGGGCACGTTTGCCTCGAGCGTGGAGGTGCTCACCGCAACGGGCTCGACCGAGACGGCGTAGCGGCCGTCCGCCTGGACGCCGCGGCCAATGAGCTTGACCGTGAGGTCGCGGCTTCCAAAGAGGCTCAGGTCGTACTTGGTGAGGTTCCTGATGCCCGAGACGGGCAGGTCCTGCGTGCAAGCAACGTCAAAGGCAACGGAGGCAGAGATGATAGTCTTGTTACGCACGTCGATGCCGTCGATGTCGGCGGTGGGGTCCCTCTCGGCAAAGCCAAGCTCCTGCGCCTTGCTCAGCACCTCGGCAAAGTCCGCTCCGTCCTTCAGCATGGAGTAGACAATGTAGTTGGTGGTTCCGTTCATGATGCCCGAGAAGGACTGGACTTCCTCGATGCGGCGCACCTTCTCGATGCTCGCAATCCAGGGGATGCCGCCGCCCACGGAGGCCTCGATGAGAAGACCCACGCCCGCCTTGGACGCGGCCTCGACGAACTCGGCAAAGTGGGCAGCGACAACGGCCTTGTTCGATGTCACCACATGCTTGCCGGCATTGAGCGCCTGCAGGATGAAGGTGTGGGCGGGCTCGATGCCGCCCATGCACTCCACCACGAGCTCGATTGACGTGTCATCAACGATGTCCTGGTAGTTAGGGGTCATACGCGGGTCGGTGAGACGATCGGGCAGCTCGAGGATGCGAGCGACCTCGACCTCGGGCACGCGCTCCTCGATGATCTGAGCAACGCCGCGACCAACGGTGCCGTACCCCAGGATGGCTATCTTCATCGGCTTCCAATCTCTTTCAACTGTGTGTCGGCCCGTGCCGTGCGCCGCACGCCCATGCACGCTACCAGCTATCATACGAGCTGGACACGATACAAGGCCAAACAACGCAAGGAGCCGACCGTGGAAACGTTCTACCACAGCACCCGTTCGCGCGGGGAATTGGTAACAAGCAAGCAAGCAATTCTCGCCGGCCTGGCACCCGACGGGGGTCTCTACGTCTCTGACGCTCTTGGCTCGGAGAAGCTCGACCTTGCCCAGGTGTGCGCAAGCGGCTTCACCCAGACTGCCGAGCGCGTATTGGGAACTCTCCTGCCCGACTACACAGCAGAGGAGCTTGCCGGGTGCGTGAGCACAGCCTACGGTGCTCAGTGGGACACGCCCGCCGTGTGCCCTGTCACACCTTTGGGCTCTGACTGGCTCCTCGAGCTCTTCCATGGCCCCACCTGCGCCTTTAAGGACGTGGCCCTGCAGATGCTGCCGCAGCTCATGGGCGTTGCCCGTGAGGGAGACGGCCATGACGTGATGATCGTGACGGCGACCTCGGGCGACACCGGCAAGGCGGCGCTCGACGGCTTCTCCGACGTGCCACACACGGGCGTTTGCGTCTTCTATCCCTTGGGCAAGGTCTCCGACATCCAGCGCCTCCAGATGGTCACGCAGATTGGCGGCAACGTTGCCGTGTGTGCCATCCGCGGCAACTTCGACGACGCGCAGTCCGAGGTCAAGCGCATCTTCTCTAACCGTGACCTCGCCGAGCGCCTCGCCGCGCGCAACGTGGTGCTCTCGAGCGCCAACTCCATCAACGTTGGCCGCCTGGCTCCGCAGGTGACGTACTACTTCGACTCGTACGCCCAGCTCGTGCGCAAAGGCGCCATTGCCCCGGGCGACGAGGTCACCTACGTTGTCCCCACGGGCAACTTTGGCGACGTCCTTGCCGGCTACTACGCCAAGCGCATGGGTCTGCCCGTTCGAAGGCTGGTCGTGGCATCGAACGCCAATGACGTCCTCACCGACTTCCTCACCACGGGTACCTACGACAAGCGCCGCCCGTTTGTGAAGACCATCTCGCCTTCCATGGACATCCT
>CAJMLD010000095.1 GCA_905214175.1 uncultured bacterium | reverse complement strand
CCGTCAAGGTCGCGGAGGCGGCGGAGCACTTCCCCCTCACGGTGGTCTCCAAGACCGCTGACATGACGTTCATTGGGCGCTTTGGCTTCAAGAGCTCGGCGGACATCGACAAGTTCGAGGGCATTCCCACAAAGACGTCGCTGCTCTTCGACCCCTACACCACCGAGCACGCCTGTGCGATGGTCTGCTGCGCCGTGGTGAATACCGTCGACCTGGGCACCCATGTGATGTTCATCGGCGAGGTCTCCGACGCCGAGCGCGTCTCCGACGAGGAGCCCATGACCTACGCCTACTACCACGGCGTCCTTAAGGGTAAGACGCCGCCCAAGGCATCCTCTTACATCGAGGGCGAGGATCCAACCAAACCCGTGGTGCCCGTCTCGGCACCCAAGCACCACTTCCGCTGCAACATCTGCGGCTACGTTTACGAGACCACCGACGAGGAGCTGCCGGCGGACTTCCGTTGCCCCGTGTGCGGTGTTGGACCCGAGAACTTCACCAAGATTGACTAGCGTTCCACCCGTGGCGCGCCACGGTTGATGTAAGCTCGTAAGTAGCATTTGTTGGCAAGGTACGCGTTCACCCAAGAGAGAGGAACAACCATGGCTGACGAGAAGAAGACCTACACCTTCCGCTGCACCGTCTGCGGTTACGAGGTCACCGTTGACACCCCCGAGCTTCCCGAGGACTACGTCTGCCCCGTGTGCGGCGTGGGCCCCGACATGTTTGAGCTCGTCGAGGAGTAGGGACAGCTCAGCGAAGCACTCCTCGCATTGATGAGGCAGACCGGTGCCGTGTATGTGGTGCCGGCCTGCCTTGTGTTGTATGTTGAGACTGTCTGGAAAGTTGGCGCACGCGGGCGCGGGTTGCCGCTGGTCAGGGGGGCGCATGTACAAGCTGGTCGCAAGTGACATGGACGAGACCTTTCTCGCCCATGACCACAGCATTCCCAGGGCAAACGTTGAAGCCATCCGACGCATGCGGGAGCTGGGGGTGCTCTTTGTGCCGGCATCGGGGAGGCCGTATTCATCGATACTCGAGAGCTTCTCGTCCGTGCCGGCCGACCTTCTCGACGGCAGCTATGTGATCTCGTACAACGGCGGCACCATCAACCGCGTGGGTGACCCTTGCCCGCTTGAGACCCACTCGCTTCCCTTCGATGTGGCGCGTGACCTCTTCGAGCGTGGCAAGGCCTTTGATGTGGGGGTTCACATCTACCAGAGCGATGGCATCGTGTGGGCGGCCAACCTGCCAGAAGATGATAGGCGCTACCTCGACGGCCACATGGGATACCGGGAGTTCGACGGCGCCTCCATCGACTTCCTGCGGGACGTGCCTCTCGCCAAGATCCTCTTTGTCCGCCACGACCTCGTGTTTCTCCATGAGATGGCAGAGCAGATCGGCGAGGTGCCGGGGACCGCGTTTACGTACTCGTCCGGCCGCTACCTCGAATGCCTCCCTGTGGGCGTGGACAAGGGGCGCGGGCTGCGTGTCCTTGCGCACATCCTCGGCGTCGACATGGCAGAGACCATCGCGGTGGGCGACTCCCTTAACGACCTGCCCATGATTGAGGCCGCGGGCATGGGAGTTACCGTCTCGAATGCAACCGACGGCATCGATTGCCTCGCGGGCTATGCAGCTCTCTCCAGCTGCGACGACGGCGTCCTTGCAGAAGTGGTCGAGAAGTTCATCGAGCCTCGGGCGTGTTAGCCCTGCGCTACAATGTCGGGGCCGTGGCGGCATGGGGCCGGCGCTGCGGTGTGCGGCCGGCGGGGCGCGTGAGTTGGCGGATGCCCCGTAAGGCTAGGAGGCCCTGGTAGATGAAGCGTGCACGACAGACGTCCGAGTCCATCGAGCTGGCAGCGATTCTCGCGTTCTCGGGCGGGCTCATGGACGCATACTCGTACCTTGCGCGCGGGAAGGTCTTCGCCAACGCCCAGACAGGCAACATCCTGCTTTTTGGCGTGAACCTTGCCGACGGCGACGTCAACCGAGCCCTCCACTATGCCGTGCCTGTGATTGCGTTCGCAATGGGCATTGCCCTTGCGCACTCCATCAAGATTTTCTCGAGGGAACGCCACCTGCACTGGCGCCAGACCGCGCTTCTCGTCGAGGCGGTGCTTCTCCTTGTAGTGGCGTTTATCCCCGATGACCTCAACCTCATTGCCAACAGCCTTACCTCTCTGGGCTGCGGAATCCAGGTCCAGGCATTTAGGAAGCTTCACGGAAACGGCTTTGCCACCACCATGTGCATTGGCAACTTGCGCAGCGGTACTCAGAAGCTCGTAGATTACGTGCACGATAAGGACCGGACGTACCTCGAGGGGTGCCTGCTCTACTACGGGGTGATTCTGTGCTTTGCCATTGGGGCCATTGCGGGAAGCCGCGTCATTGGGGCCTTTGGTCTGCACGCAATTCTCGTGAGCCCTGCGCTGCTCCTTGCGGCGTTTGTTGTGATGTTCCAGGATCGCGAAAAGCGCGCTCGCGAGCGCGCTGTCGCGGCTGAGGCCGAGGATTCCCAGCAGCGCTAGCGTTGGGGCGATTGGCCTCCTCTGCCAAGCCGCCGCCACTAGTTCGCCCCTAGTTATTGCGCGTTTTGGAGAGCGTATTTTCCATCAACTGGGGAAATGGTCTGTGAGCAAGGAAAAACGCGCAATAATTTGGCCGGAGCGACGGCCAGTGATGCCCCACGCCGGATGGTGAGACAAAGGCCCGCGTCGGATCGTCCACGTTTTGGGTAGACTATGGCATGCGGCTCGGTGCCGCAGCTCCTTGACAACGCGTATGGTGGCAGCGTCCCCATTCCATCTCTGGGGGTGACTGGTTTCGACAGGGTGCATCTGAGATGGGCAGCAGGCCGTGGTCTCCTCGCCACGTAAAACAGGGGAACCGTCAAATTGAATTGACAACAACTCTTCTTTTGAGCCTCAGCTGGCTCTCGCTGCTTAGTCTTAACTAACCAGCGCGTCAAACCGGGGGTCTCTCCCGCTCCCGGGGCGGCGTCATTCTAGGGAGACGCTCGCGCGGATGTAGTCGGTATGCCGCGCGCTAAGACCAAACCGGCTGGGAGGCCAAGCGCGGGCTACCGGGTGCGCGGCCTCCAAGACTCAACCGGCAGCTGAGCCTGGAGACACCTGTCAGGGACGTGCTTTGGACCGGAGTTCGATTCTCCGCACCTCCACCAAAAGCGTAGGCCCTCACCTGCATTATCTGCAGGCGGGGGCTCTTTTTGATACTGATGTCCCGTTCCGCGCCTGCCGCGTTGGTTCAGCATGCTGAACCAGTGGTACATTTTGGCTTGAGGGGCTAGGCTGCCGACTGCACTCTTGTCCCTGGATCGGCAGATCATGCATGCCACAGCAGGACCGAAAGAGGGGATGGGCTGCATATGACAAGAACGTGTCCCAAGTGCGGAGCCCCACTCAAGGAGAACGATAAATATTGCGGGTCGTGCGGGGCGCCCGCGGATGCGCCTTTGGAGGAGCGCTCCACCTCGCATGGGACTGCTGATTCCTCCGCTCCCAAGAAGAACGGCAAGGCTCGGGTGGTGATTCCGCTCGTGCTTGCCGTCCTGGCTGTTGTGGTAGTAGCTGTGGTTGTGCTTACCCAACGGGGAAACACCTCAACCTCCCCCGCGTCGGAGTCGCAGCCAATCACGCTGACCTTCGTGACCCCTAACTACAACGAGGAAACGGATTCGAAGATTCCCCTCGAAGTAAAGGGGAATACGGCTGCGGGAGCAGAGTACGACGATACGTTTTACGTCTCGCCCTCCAACCCGCAGCTCGAGGTGCCTCTGGGAACCTATGAGCTGTCACTTCCCGCGAGCCCGCTCATGGCGACGGGCGACATCTACACCCTGCCAGAGCCAGTGAGTCTTGATACAGAGAGCATAGCCAGCAACAGCGAAGATGCACCAGAGGTCACCTTCGAGGCGAAGCCTGCGCAGGACATCACCAAAGATGACATCGATGCCGCAAAGGCTGCGGCTCAGGCGAGTGGCTTCGACGCCGATCGCATAGAGGCCCTCGCAAACTTGGCGGTGAGAAAACAGACCGCCAGCCTTTACGGCGGGATTCTCGACAACATCAAGAGCGTTGACTTTACCCCAAAGGGCGAGGATAAGGTTAATCCCCAGTCGTACTCGTATGCACTCCAAGACATCAATGGCGATGGGATGCCCGACCTCTTGGTCTCGGCGGACCAGGACTACGTGCAGCACTACTGCACGTGGGTTGGTTCTCCAGATGGCGCGGGAGTGACGCAGGTCGAGGTGCCTGGGGATCTCATGACGAGGAACGGCTACGCGAGTTCCCTCCAGTTCCTTCTCTCGGGGTCCAACAAGGGCAATGGGCTCCTCCTTTCTCAGGTCTTGAATTCTGGTGCCGCCATGTCATCCACCCAGCGGTATGTCGTAAGAGATGGCGCGCTCGTTGCGGACGGAGATCCCATTCAGTCGCAGACGCCAGGCCAGCTTGCATCGGAAGTCCTGCAGGAAAGCGTTCAACTCAACTTCGTGGACACGGGCGACCGCTCTCCGCTGGACGCATTCGCCAAGGGAGAGGACGCTTCCGAGACTGCCAACGACGAGGCGGCTCAGCGGCAAGGGCAGTCCTCCCAGCCGTCAGGAGAGCAGAGCGATGATGCAGTCTCTGCTGCCAAGGCAAAGGGGCTTCTCGTGCTTACCGGTACCATCCGCGTAGTGACGGGGAACGATGCGCTCGATCTCTGCGAAGGCCTCGGTGTACTGAGCGAGTCGGACGTTGACTTTTTCAGGAAGAACGATGACATATACGGCGATATGTTTGCCGCTACATACACGCTTTTTGTTCCTGACGAGCCGCAGGACCTTGCATGGATGGAGCCGGGGGAGGGGTTGTCTACCCGCAAGACCTACGTCATCAACCTGGAGGGTGACCTGAGCTCATACGACGGCCAGCACGTCACTGCCGCGTTCGACAATAGCAAGAGCGCGTGGGCTTCCGAGGCCAATCCCCTGGGTAAAAGTCCAACATGCTCGAGCGTAGAGGTGCTCAGCGTGGGGTAGGCGTCGGTCTGTCCCAGGCGCTGGTTCACCAATCGCGCTTGTGCCGAGCTCCACAATAGGGCTCGGCGCTTTTTGTATAGTTGGGTAGCCGCGTCGCGCGCGGTAACGTGACAAAACGTATTCGGAGGCGGTCTATGAGCAGCAGCGAAAAGCCCGCCCTCGTGCTCGAGGGCGGCGGTTACAGGGGCATCTTTACAGCCGGCGTTCTCGACGTCCTTCTCGAGAACGGCATCTACACCAGCTCCTTCAAGAGCGTGTGGGGCGTCTCGGCTGGCGCGCTCAACGCCGTGAGCTATCGCTCGCGCCAAATTGGCCGCACCATGCGCATCATGCTTGCCTTTCGCGACGACCCCCGCATGATGTCGCTCCTCTCGCTCGTGCGTACGGGAAACCTTGCCGGGACCGACTTCATGTACGACGAGGTCCAGAACCACATTGACCCCTGCGACCTGGACATCTTTGACAAGGACCTTACCCCCATGTTCTTTGTGGCGTCCGACGTGCTGTTTGGGGCACCCGCCTACCTGCATGTGGAAGGCGAGAAGCTCGACGCTACCAAGGCTCGAGCGTCGGCGTCTTTGCCGGGCGTTTCGACGATGGTCGAGATAGAGGGGCATCGCTATCTCGACGGCGGCACCACGGACTCCATTCCCTTTGCTGTTGCGATGGGCCTTGACGGCGCGCCCGAAGTTCCCGACGCAGAGCCCGCAGACCGCGCACTCGTGGTGCTCACGCAGGATCGCACCTACATCAAGGACGGTGCAACCGAGCGTGCGGTGCTGAGGACCCACCGCTATGACGCCTATCCCTACTACGAGAAGGCCCTGGCCACGCGCGCCGACCGCTACAACGCGCAGCGAGAAGAGCTTGCAGGTCTAGAGGCCGAGGATCGCGCCCTGGTGCTGAGGCCGCCCGAGCCCGTGACCATTCGCACCTCTGAGCATAACGGCGAGCCGCTCCTGCGCCTGTATCTGCAGGGGCGTCAGGAGGCTACGAGCCACCTCGACGAGATACGCACGTTCCTCTTTTTGAGCTAGCGTCCAGGTTGCCCGGCCCCCATGGACGTCCGGGTATTTCAGCACGAGTGAATCAACGGTTTGCGAGCCCTTCTCGCTTGTCAGAATTGTGTGGAAAAAAAGCTCGCGAAACAGGGCGTTTGCGGCTGTATACTTTTAAGGCTTTTCCACCCAGAGCCCCGTAACCTCTGTTTCGAAAAAGC
>CAJMLD010000094.1 GCA_905214175.1 uncultured bacterium | reverse complement strand
ATGAGGACCCAGGAGCCGTCGTCGAACTGGAGGCGCAGGCCGTCGGCGTGGCTGACCTCCACGGGCCGGCGCCCGGCGACGGAGCCGGGGTTGAGGCCGGGCAGGACGTTGCGGAACGCCTGCGTGGCGGCGGGGTCGAGGCGCACGTCCCTGCGCGTGTAGCGCATGTGGCCGATCCTGTCGCCCATGCCGCGCACGAGGCGCCGCAGGGGCAGCCCGGAGGACGCCGCGAGCTCGGCCGCGAGCAGGCAGGACAGGAGGCCGTCACGCTCGGGGAGGTGGGAGGGGAAGGAGAGGCCACCGTATTCCTCGCACCCTAGGACCACATCGCCCTCGCGTATTTCTCTATATATACGCGAGAAGCCAACGGGCACAAAGGTAAGTGGGCAACCCAGCCGCTCTGCCTGGCGCGCGATGCGCGCAGAGCACGTGAGCGTCACCACAACGCGCCCAAACTCGCCGCGGTTCTCGACCAAGTACCCAAGTATCAGCGGAGACAATTCATGCGGCAGCAAGATGTCGCCGTTCTCGTCAATTACTCCCGCTCGGTCTCCGTCGCCATCGAGGAGGAAACCCATGTCGGCCCCTGTTGAGGAGACGACCTCTTCGCACTCGTCAGCCCAAGGATCGCACGGCTCGGGATGGAGCCCGCAAAAGTCCTCGCAGGGACCGGCGTGTATCTCCGTCACCTTGCAACCCAAGCGCTCGAGCGCTGCAGAAAGCACTCCTGCCCCTGCCCCATACATGGGATCGACCACAACACTCAGCCCTGCGGCCGCGATGGCAGAGCCATCCACAAGCGTTACCAGATCATCGAGGTACGGATCGATGAAGTTCTCGGTTTGGTAGTCTCCACTGTCCGTTGGGGGCTCCAGCGATATGTGCTGTTCCACGGTATCGAGGAACTCACGCGAGACGGGCCCGCCATCCGCACCGCGAACGATAAGGCCCCCGTACTCGCAAGAGCGCTCGCTTGCCGTGAGCATGACTACGCCCACGGCGTCATCTCTCTTCGAGCAGCACCACGAGACGCATGGCGTGGGGCACGGCCTGTCCGAGACAACGGCCTTGAGCCCAAACGACGCAAGCACGCTCGCGGCCACGCGTGCATATTCGGCGGAGTTATGGCGCGTGTCGTAACCAACGAGAATCGTGGCACCCGGATGAGCCTCGGCCCAGAGAAGGCCGAGAGCATCGGCAACACGCCTGACGCCGGCCTCATCGAAGCCGTCCTCCAGGCGCGCCTGCCATCCGTCAGCGCCAAAGCGAATTATGTTGGGACGCCTATCCAACAGTCACATCACCAAGCGCCTCGCGGAATGCCTCCGCGGTCTGGGGATTCTTAAGGGCCATGCGCGCATTAGTTGCCGCCCACGCAGCAGGGGTACCGGTGTCGCATCCCTCGGCAGGGTCGACCACCAGCGCGTACATCTCCTCCTCCTCGAGAAGACGCTGCATGGAGTCGGTAAGCTGAATCTCGTTGCCAGCACCGGGTGCTTGCGTTGCCAAGAGCTCCATGACGCGCGGCGAGAGGAGATAGCGTCCAACAATAAACAGGTGCGAGGGCGCGTCCTCGGGCTTGGGCTTCTCGACAAGGCCGGTCACCTTCCAGACAGCGCCCTCGTCCTCCTCCCCGCCCTGGGCACCGCCAAGGTGCCCCGTGCACTCGCCGGCAATGATGCCGTAGCGGCTCACCTGGTCTGCCGGCACCGGCGCAACGGCGATAACGGATGCGCCATTGTGCTTGCGAGAGACCTCGGCCATGCGAACGCACATCTGCTTGTCCGGCACAAAGTAGTCGCCGAGAAGCACGAAGAACGGCTCGCCGTCAATCTTATCGGCGGCACAGTGGACGGCGTGGCCCAAACCGCGCGGATTGTCCTGGTAGACAAAGGAGACCGGAAGCGTCGAGGCCTCGTGAATGCGATCTGCTGCCACGTCCTTGCCGCGCTCCCGCAGCATGGCCTCAAACTCCTCGTCAACGGAGAAGTACTGCTCAATCTGAGGCTTCTCGCGCGAGTTCACAATCACGACCCCGTCGACCCCCTCGGGCTCGAGGGCCTCCTCAACAACGTACTGGAGAATTGGCTTGTCAAGCACGGGCAGGAGTTCCTTGGGCATGCACCTCGTTGCGGGTAGAAAACGCGTACCAAGACCTGCTGCCGGAATGATTGCCTTCATAATGCTAACGTTCCCTTCGGTAGTGGGCAATTTTGGCATAGTTCACCAGTTACACCATACCCCCGCACGCGTGCCGTGTGGCCTTCCTTCTCTTAGCGGCGGTCGTCCGCCGGACGCGCGGCCCCATCTTGGATTTTCATCACACGGCACACACATCGAGTGCAGCACCTGGCCACGAGGCTAATCCGGGATAGTCACGCCCTGCTTTGCGAGGTAGTCGATGAGGCGCGACATGGTGTCGGCAGAAAGGACATGCTCCATAAGGCAAGCTTCCTCATCCGCCCGCTTGGCCTCTACGCCAAGGTCGGCCTCAAGAAATGCGCGCAGGGCACGGTGGGCGCGCCATACGATGGCAGCGTACTTTTTGCCCTCAGGCGTGAGCGTTACCCTGCCATAGCGGCTCTGGTTGACCATGCCCTCTTCCTTGAGCATGGAGAGCGCCTTGTTCACGCTGGCCTTTGACACGTCAAGCTGCTCCGCTACGTCCACGGAGCGAACGCTCTCGTCAGGCTCGCTCGACTCTTTGGACAGCCTGTATATAGACTCGAGGTAATCCTCGCCCGCCCTCGTGAGGGCGTGATCGTGGTTTCCTTCACCCGTTAGAGCCATGAGAAATCTCCCCCATCTTGCTATACGCGGTCCCCGCCACGTGTCTTGGAGTCATTATCCCCAAGTAATCAATTCTTTGGCGCCGAGGCGGACGAGGAGGCCGAAGAATCGGCGGACCGCGCAGACGCAGCTGTCGTCGTGGTAGGCGTCGAGGCGCTGGCGTTGGCAGAATCGCCCGTTGCGTCACCCGAGCTTGAAGATGCGGAATCATCCTCGGTATAGCCGTACTGGTTCTCGTCAAAGGAGGAGGGGTCTTCCCCCGCATCGATGACCTTCATCATGTCGGTGAGGGCATCCCAGTCGGCGACCACGTATGCAACCCCGTCGACATCCTTGGGCTCGGACGGAACGTAGGCCGTGTAGATGTCACTCTCGGTGTCCATGCCCACCATCTCAGATGCTAGCGTCACAATGTCAGAGACCGAAAGATCGGTACTTATGACGTCTGCGGTTGCGTCGACCAGGCTCACGATCTTGGTGGGATCGTCAGTCGCCAGCAGCTGGTTGAGCATGGCCTTGATGAACGTACGCTGGTGACGCATGCGCGTGTAGTCTCCATCGGGGAAATGGCGGCATCTGCAGTAGAAGAGAGCCTGCGCGCCGTTGAGCGTCTGCACGCCTGGCTGAAGTTCCGTCACGTCGTCGAAATTCTCGGTGTCCTTAATGTGCTGGTCAACGTCAACCGTCACACCACCCATTGCGTCGGTGAGGGTCGAAAGGCCGTCGAAGGCAATCTCGGCGTAGTGCGAAATCTGCACGCCGCACTTCTCGCTCACGATTTGCACCATCCCGGCAGCGCCGTCGTAGGTGTGAACCCCGTTGATCTTCATGGTCGTGCCCTTCCACTGGACCATGGTGTCACGGGGTATCGAGAGGAGCGTCACGCGCTTGTTGGGAGGGTCGATGCGGGCGAGGATGATGGTATCTGCGCGGTAGTCCGTCTCGCCTGGACGGCCGTCGGTACCAAGAAGCAGCACGTAGTAGGGGTCGTTTGGCTCCGCAGGGGTGTTGTCGTCCGAGGAGCTAGCTAGGCTCTGCTGAAGCTCGGGAGTAATGACCTGGCTGTTGTTCATGCGGTTTTGAACGCCATTAATCCAGAGGGCGGCCGCCGTGCCTCCGCCGACAAGAACCACCACAAGCGCAATAGCAATTCCTCGCAAGATGTTACTGCGCGTTGCGTGCTTGCGGCGCTTACTGCTATAGCGCTCGACGTTGGTGCGGCTGTACTCATTGGGCGCATCGACACGGGAGCCGTTCTCCTCTGTCTTCATGTGCTTGCTCATCAGCCGCTCCGCATTCTTTCCGCGAGAAGGGACCTAGTCCCTGATCGCATCCTCGTCGTCGGGAATCGTGTCCCGCTCCGCCTTGGCACCCAGCGAGACAAGCTTGCTTACAAAGCCCTCGTAGCCACGCTCTATGTGGTGAATGGCAGAGACGGTTGTGACGCCGTCTGCCACAAGACCCGCCATGACAAGCGCCGCGCCTCCACGGAGGTCGGGCGACTTCACCTGGGTACCCGAGAAGCCCTTTACGCCATGCACGATGGCATGGTGCCCCTCGATGGTGATATCTGCTCCCATGCGCTGCAGCTCGCTCGCGAACATGAATCGGTTCTCGAAGACGTTTTCGGTGATAACGCAGGAGCCCTTTGCCAAAGCGAGAAGACACATGGTCTGTGCCTGCATGTCTGTGGGGAAGCCCGGGAAGGGAAGCGTCTGGATGTCTGTGGGGAGGATTGGCCCCTCGCGCCAGACCGTGCAGCCGTGAACGCCGCGCTGGACGGTGATGCCCATTTTCTCAAACTTCTTAAGGACAAGCCCGAGGTGGATGGGGTCAAACCCGTTCACGGTGACAGGCTCGCCACACAGGCCGCCAATGGCGAGGAAGGTGCCCGCCTCAATGCGGTCCCCCACCACGGTATGCGTAACGGGATGAAGCTCCCCCACTCCTTCGACCTCAATGACGGGCGACCCCGCGCCACGAATGTTTGCGCCCATCTCGTTAAGCATGTTTGCCAGGTCCACGATCTCGGGCTCGCGCGCGGCGTTGTCAATGACCGTGGTGCCTTTGGCATGCACCGAGGCCATCATGAGGTTCTCGGTAGCGCCCACGCTCGCAAAGGCAAGCGTGACCGTATTGCCCGTGATGCCGTTTGGCGTGGTGGCGTGAATGTTACCGTGCCTCACGTCAAACTGAACGCCCAGCTCCTCAAGACCAAGGATGTGCATGTCAATCTTACGCGCGCCGATGTTGCAGCCACCGGGCATGGCAACGACGGCCTTTCCAAAGCGCGAGATGAGCGGGCCAAGAACCGCGGTTGACGCACGCATCTGGGCGACAAGCTCGTAGGGGGTCTCCCACTTGTCCACATTCGAGGTATCGATGACGAGCGTGTGCTTGTCCAACACGTCGATGGTGGCTCCGAGGCGCTTGAGGACCTTGCCCATAACGTGGACGTCCGCGATATTGGGGACGTTCTTCAGCGTGGTGACGCCTGGCGCCATGATGGTAGCCGCCATAAGCTTGAGCGCCGAGTTCTTGGCTCCCTCTACCGTGACCTCGCCAGATATTGCGTGCCCGCCCTCAACTTTGATGACGTCCATGTTCCTCCTGCATACAGCAAGCGACCCCGCTTTCGCGGGGCCGCCTGGGTCTTAGTTCTGCTTGTGCTCCGCCGCTTCTTTGAGCAGTAGATTACACCACTTGACCTTGTTCTCCCAATACGCGCGACGCCCATCGCCCTCATCGAGGCCGTTCAGCGTGTCAAGCGCGGTATCGCGGGTCTCGCGAACAACGTCAGGCTCGATGTCATCCGAAAGACGAGCGTGGTCCGCCAGAATGATGACGCCCTTCTCGTCAATCTGGGCATAGCCACCCGAGATGACAACCTTGGTGGTACCGCCGCCGTCTTCCTCGCGGAGGTGCAGCCGAACCACGCCGTCGCCCAGCGAGCAGATCTCCGGCGCATGGCCGGGCCATACGCCAAGCTCGCCGGAGTGAGCAACTAGGATGAGGCTCGCAACAGGCCCCTCGAACAGCAGCCTGTCCGGGCGGACGAACTGACAATTGAGCTCGGCCATGTGTCTACCTAGCCCTCGGTCTTCTCGGAGCTAGCCTGCTGCATCTTCTTGGCGCGCGCACGCACGTCATCGATGTTGCCGGCAAAGCGGAATGCCTGCTCCGGGATGTCATCGCACTTGCCATCAATAATCTGGGCAAAGGAGCGAACGGTCTCGTCCACGGTGCAGTACACGCCCGGAACACCGGTGAACTTCTGAGCCACGTGGAAGTTCTGCGAGAGGAACTGCTGAACCTTGCGGGCACGGGAAACCGTGAGCTGCTGCTCCTCGGAGAGCTCGTCCATACCAAGGATGGCAATGATGTCCTGAAGGTCGGAGTACTCCTGAAGGATCTCCTGCACCTTCATGGCAACGCGGTAGTGCTCCTCGCCCACGATGGACGGGTCGAGCGCGGAGCTCGAGCTGGCCAGCGGGTCCACGGCCGGGTA